>NZ_JATABF010000041.1:0-55970 GCF_036533715.1 Vibrio sp. M260121
ATTGTTCTTGTGCCCAAAGTTTAGCGTCTGAATATGTCATCTTAGTGTTTCAGTGAGGAATAGTAAGTGATCAGATCGCACACACGTTAAAGAGTTCAAAAAAAATCCCCAAGCTACAAGCTTGGGGATTTGTGTATAAGAGACAGGCGGGGTGCAGGCTTTGTATTAGGAGAGTCCAATTTAACTTACTTGTGAGAGGCTAACGACTTTTTGTTGCAGCTTCTCTTTTAGATATTCTGCCAGTGCGATTTTCTCCTGTTCGTTCATGTATAAACCAAGTTTTGTACGACGCCATAAGATGTCTTCATCGGTTAGCGCCATTTCGTGATTCATCAAGTAATCAATTTCGCGTTGATATACGCCACTTGCTTGCTCTGAGAAGCAGTGACCAAGATCTTCTACGCTGTTAGTACCTTCCATCAGATCCCAAGTTTGTGTACCAAACTGAGTCACGTAGCGCAGCAACATCGCTTCTGATGCCCATGAGTATTTCGCATGAATCATCTTCGCCAATTGCTCGCGGCTGCAACTGAAGTTACCGCCAGGAAGGGTTTGGTTTGCCGTCCAGTCTTTACCCATTTCTGGTAGGTAAGGTGCAAGTTTCTTCATTGCCGCTTCACCAAGCTTACGGTAAGTCGTGAGCTTGCCACCGAACACTGAAAGTAAAGGTGCGTGGTCGTATTCAGCGTCCAGTTCTAGTGTGTAGTCACGTGTGATCGCTTGCGGTGAGTCAGACTCATCATCACACAACGGACGTACACCACTGTATGTCCACACCACATCTTCGCGGCTTAGCTGGTGGACAAAGTGTTGGTTAACGATATCGATCAAGTAATCGACTTCATCTTTGGAAATCGCGACTTCACGCGGATCGCCTTTGTATTCCACATCTGTAGTACCAATGATCGAGAACTTATCTAGATAAGGGATCATAAATACGATGCGGTTATCTTTGTTTTGTAGGATGTAGGCTTGCGGCTCGTTGTGGATACGAGGAACAACGATGTGCGAGCCTTTGATCAAACGAATGTTGCGAGGGGAGGTTTGCTCTAATCCTTCATCAAAGAACTGTTTCACCCATGGACCTGCAGCGTTAACTAGAGCTTTCGCTTTGCGTTCGAAACGTTGGTCTGTGGTGACGTCATGAATAGTGACATGCCAAATGCCGCCTTCACGGTGTGCTTTTTCTACGCGGCAGTAGTTGCGAACTTCTGCGTTATTCTCTTTAGCCGCTAGAACGTTCAACAACACCAAGCGTGCGTCATCTACCCAACAATCTGAGTATTCAAAACCGGTTTTCATTTCAGGTTTTAATAGACCTGATTTTGCTAGGTTGACGGTTTTGCTGCCTGGAAGAGTGGTTCGTTTACCCAAGTTATCGTAAAGGAACAAGCCACAGCGGATCATCCAAGCTGGGCGTAAAAATGGACGATGAGGTAAACGGAAGCGCATTGGCAGAGCCACATGAGGCGCTTTGCGTAAGATCACTTCACGCTCAGCGAGCGCTTCCGAAACCAAACGAAACTCATAGTGTTCAAGGTAACGTAATCCACCGTGGATCAGTTTTGAACTTGCAGAAGAGGTTGCCGATGCGAAGTCGTTAGCTTCGTACAAACCGACGCTTAAACCACGGCCAGCAGCATCTGCAGCAATACCAGCCCCGTTAATGCCGCCGCCGATCACGATCATGTCTAGAGTAGGGGATGAATTCGTCGTGGAAGCATTTTGTTGGATACTCATAAATTTGACCTCTTGGTGAGCGAACGAGCATTTTGGAACATGAGTTTATCCTAGCTTAGGTTTCGTTTGTGGTCATTATTTATTTTCGTTTATGAGCGTTTTGTGTGATTTGGGCACAAAAAAACCTCTGCCTAATTAAGACAGAGGTCATTTATGCGCGTAAATAGTGAGTGAAAACGCTATTCGGCTGCGACTCTTTCTATTTGTGTATCAACTACTTCGAGCGGAACTGCGGCTTCTTTTAGAATCGCGAGAATCTCTTCTGGTGGTTGTTTGTTTGTGAATACCATGTTCAATTGCGCGATATTGCCCAATTTCACCATGGCATTGCGACCAAACTTCGAATGGTCAACCGCAAGGAACACGCTGCGACTGTTATCAATAATGGCTTGTTTGACACGAACTTCGTGGTAATCAAAGTCCAATAGTGAGCCGTCAAAGTCGATACCACTGATGCCCAAAATGCCAAAGTCGAGGCGGAATTGCTTGACGAAATCGAGCGTCGCTTCGCCGACAATGCCACCGTCGCGGTTGCGGACTTCGCCGCCAGCCAAAATCACTTTGATTTCTGGGTTTGGTAACAAAATGGTGGCAGCATTAATGTTGTTGGTTACCACGCGAAGTTGTTTGTGGTTTTTATTCAGAGCTCGAGCCACCGCCTCTGGTGTAGTGCCGATATCAATAAACAAGGTTGCGCCGTCAGGAATATGTTTTACTAACTCTTCCGCAATCACATCCTTCTCATTGAAGTTAAGTGCTTTACGCGTGTTGTATGATGTGTTCTCTGAGCTAAGAGGAATGGTTGCGCCACCGTGGTAACGTCTAATTTTGTTTTCATCCGCGAGGTCATTTAGGTCGCGACGAATGGTTTGTGGACTAACATTAAACTTTTCTACCAGCTCATCCGTGCTGACATAGCCTTGTTTTTTCACCAAATCAACGATCTGTTGGTGTCTTGGTATTTGCTTCACTTAGCACTCCCTTGTGCACTGGCAACGACCAATGCTTCAAAATCGAAAATAGAAACTTGCTCTATTGTGCTCGAATTGGCGCATTGTGAGAAGCTGTGGGAGTGTGGAATCCGCGATCGAACGCAAAAAAAGAGCGCCAATTCGGCGCTCTTTATGATTAATCAGGGGGGAAACTAGAAATTAATCGTCTTCGTCGTGAAGCTCAGACCAAGTTTGAGCACACTTCACTGCGCGCTTCCAACCTTTGTAACGACGGTTACGTTTTTCTTCATCATCGTGTGGTTCGAATGTGCGATCGAGCACCGCTTTGTCTTGCAGCTCATCAATGCTATTCCAGAAACCAACCGCTAGACCAGCTAGGTATGCTGCACCCAAAGCAGTCACTTCAGTTACTTGAGGACGGTGAACTTCGGTGTTGAGTACGTCTGACTGGAACTGCATTAGGAAGTTGTTCGCTACTGCGCCGCCATCAACGCGCAGGTTCGCGAGCTTAATGCCCGAGTCTGCTTGCATCGCATCCAGCACATCACGAGTTTGGTAAGCGATGCCTTCCAAAGTTGCACGGATAATGTGGTTAGAGTTTACGCCACGAGTTAGACCGACAATCGTACCGCGAGCGTAAGCATCCCAATATGGTGCGCCTAAGCCCGTAAATGCAGGTACAACGTACACACCGTTGGAAGAATCCACTTTGGTCGCAAAGTATTCTGAATCTTCTGCTCCAGCCAGAATCTTCATTTCATCACGTAGCCATTGAATTGAAGCGCCGCCCATAAATACTGCACCTTCAAGTGCATAGGCTGGCTCGCCTTTTGGACCACATGCTAGGGTAGTCAGTAGACCGTTCTTAGAGGTTACTTTCTCTTTACCCGTGTTCATCAACAAGAAACAACCTGTACCGTAGGTGTTCTTCGCTTGACCAGCTTCTACACACATCTGCCCGTAAAGTGCGGCTTGTTGGTCACCTGCAATGCCCGCAATTGGTATACGAGTACCGCCTTTACCACCGATATTGGTTTGACCGTAGATTTCAGATGAGCGTTTCACTTCTGGCATCATCGATGCTGGGATACCCATCTCATCCAGCATTTTCTGATCCCAGCATAGGTCATTGATGTTGAATAGCATGGTACGCGAAGCGTTGGTGTAGTCGGTTACGTGAACGCGGCCTTGAGTCATCTTCCAAACCAGCCAAGTGTCAACAGTACCGAACAGCAGTTTGCCTGCTTCGGCATCTTCACGCGCACCTTCAACGTTATCTAGAATCCACTTCACTTTTGTACCTGAGAAGTAAGGGTCTAGAACCAGACCGGTATTGTCGCGAACGTAATCTTCTAGTCCGCGCGCTTTCAATTCTTCACAAATATCGGCTGTACGGCGGCATTGCCATACGATCGCGTTGTAAACCGGTTTGCCTGTTTCTTTGTTCCATACAATTGTTGTTTCACGTTGGTTGGTAATACCGATACCTGCAAGTTGGTCGCTACGGATACCGGTTTTCGCAAGTGCTTCAACCAAGGTAGAGCTTTGAGTTGCCCAGATTTCCATTGGGTCATGTTCAACCCAACCAGCCTCTGGATAAATCTGAGTAAATTCTCGCTGAGCGACGCTTACGATATTCGCGTCATGATCCAGGATGACAGCACGAGAGCTTGTCGTGCCTTGGTCTAGGGCAACAATGTATTTTTGCTCAGTCATGGTAAGAATCCTTTTGTTTCGTTATTTATATTTTAGTAAATGTTCGAATTGGTAGGGGTTAAGCTTGCGCTTGTTCTGCTTCTTCTTCGGTCTCGCACTGGTTAGGGATAGTGCAGCCATGACCTTGTTGTGGCAGATACGCAGCAATCGCTTTCGGGTACAACCAACCACCGAAGCAAGCACCTGCGATAGGAGCAAGAATTGGAACAATAAAGTATGGGATTTCGCGTGCACCGGTCAGTGCGTAATCCCAGCCTGCAAAGTAAGCAAACAGTTTAGGGCCGAAGTCACGAGCAGGGTTCATCGCAAAGCCAGTAAGTGGGCCTAAAGAACCACCGATAACCGCAATGAGAATACCGATAAGTAATGGGTTCATCGCGCCGCGAGGTGCGCCGTTGTTCTCATCACCAAGAGCAAGAATGGCAAACATCAGCACTGCAGTAATCACGAATTCCACAGCAAAAGCGCCAAAGAAAGAGAGAGAAGCGTGTGGGTAAGTCGAGAAAATGCCTGCTGTGGCGAGAGCCTCTTTGCTGCTACGAACGAAATTGTGTGCGATTTCGTAATCAGTAAACAGGTTACTGTACAAGCTGTAAACCAAAGCGGCAGAGCAAAAAGCACCGAGCATTTGCGCAATGATATAAGGCACTACTTTTGCCTTATCGAATCCATGGAACATCGCCAGCGCGATAGTTACGGCAGGGTTGATGTGTGCACCGGATACGCCCGCAGTACAGTAAATAGCGATGGCGACGCCAAAGCCCCATACAATACTGATTTCCCATTGACCAAATTGAGCTCCGGTCAACACTAATGCAGCAACACAGCCTACGCCAAAAAAGATAAGTAATCCTGTACCGATAAACTCGGCCAAACATTCTCCGAGCAGTGAGGGGTGTTTGTTCGTTGTCATGTTAAGAGTCCTTTAATATTTATGCTTATCTAGCACGGTTCTATTGTGCATATATAAACGTTTGCGAAAACAAACGAGCGTTAAAAGTGAGCGTTTGAGCATGAATTTGTTAATCAAACTCTTCGTTTTTGTTAATTGACGCATCTTTTGCTCAAAAAGGAAACTCGATAAAATGATTCAGAAGCTTCAACTTCGATTTTTCGGCTTAAAACTACCGATGTGAAAATCAATGCACAAACTGGTAAGAGGAGTTTTGTGAAGCTGCTTCGTGAATGGTGGTAAATTGTTCAGATTACTGGTTGAAAACTAACCCTAAAGAGCTAGCTAACACTAATGATGATAAGGGATTGCTGATATTTATTGATTCGATACTCTGCTTTCATACACGGCTAAGAGAAGGGAGCCTTCCTTTGGGTTGTGAATGAGCATTAACTTCGAAAACATGCCTCAATGAGCTTTAGTGAGTGGGAGAGCGATATCAACCTCAGTTGTTAATGGAATGACATTGTGGCAACACCCCGTATTTAGCCTTGATGACTGGCGGTTAGCGTGTCCAAGTTGCTCAAACTCAACCTTTTATCCTAATTCTGTGGTTGTTTGAGTGCTTGGTTTGCTTAAAACTGCGGTTAATTTGTTCGTTTGCGCATTTAATGTTGTATGTGAACAGTAACGAAATTTGGGGAAAGTGGAAGCGCAGTCTAACTTAAAGTCTCTAATTTTCTGTATTTACTGAAATTTAATTCTTATGCAACATTTGTCACAGAAATAAAAATCGAATTTCATAAAATGCACCAACTTTCGAACGAAACTCCTTTTTGCTCGTTCGCGATTTAAGACTCCTTACCATCGCTCAATATAATTATGAGGTTCCTATGTTTGGAATATTCAAACCCAAGGCGCATATTGATCGCTTGTCGTCCGACAAGATCGATAGCACCTATTCTCGCTTACGTTGGCAACTCTTTATCGGCATTTTTGTTGGCTATGCAGGCTACTATCTGGTCCGTAAAAACTTCAGCTTGGCGATGCCTTACCTAATTGAACAAGGCTTTAGCCGTGGTGATCTAGGTGTTGCCTTAGCTGCAGTATCTATTGCTTACGGTTTATCAAAATTCTTAATGGGCAGTGTTTCTGACCGCTCTAACCCTCGTTACTTTTTAAGTGGCGGTCTATTAATGTCAGCGCTTGTGATGTTCTGCTTCGGCTTTATGCCTTGGGCGACTGGCAGCATTACCGCAATGTTTATTCTATTGTTCCTAAACGGTTGGTTCCAAGGTATGGGGTGGCCTGCCTGTGGTCGAACCATGGTTCACTGGTGGTCACGTAAAGAACGTGGCGAGATAGTGTCGGTTTGGAACGTAGCACATAACGTAGGTGGCGGTTTGATTGGTCCTATGTTCATTCTTGGCCTTTGGGCATTTAACGACGATTGGCGCACCGCTTTCTATGTTCCTGCATTTTTTGCCACGCTCGTTGCTGTCTTTATTTGGTTCACGGTAAGAGATACACCGCAGTCTTGTGGTCTTCCGCCAATTGAAGAGTACAAAGACGATTACCCTGACGATTACGACAAGTCACACGAAAAAGAAATGACGGCGAAGGAAATCTTCTTCAAGTATGTCTTTTCTAATAAGTTGTTGTGGTCAATCGCGATTGCGAACGCGTTTGTTTACTTGATCCGCTACGGTGTGCTGGACTGGGCGCCGGTATACCTTAAAGAAGCGAAGGACTTCTCGGTTGATAAATCTTCTTGGGCTTACTTCCTATACGAGTGGGCTGGTATCCCAGGTACGCTATTGTGTGGTTGGATTTCAGATAAGCTATTTAAAGGTCGTCGTGCTCCTGCCGGTATTCTATTTATGGCGTTAGTCACCGTCGCTGTGTTGGTTTACTGGTTCAACCCAGCAGGTAACCCAGCAGTAGATATGATGGCGTTGGTTGCAATCGGCTTCTTGATTTACGGTCCGGTAATGTTGATTGGTTTGTATGCGCTAGAGCTTGCTCCTAAGAAAGCGGCAGGTACGGCTGCGGGTCTAACGGGTCTATTTGGTTACTTAGGTGGTGCAGTAGCGGCAAACGCGATTCTTGGCTACACCGTAGACCACTTTGGTTGGGATGGCGGCTTTATCATCCTTATCGGTTCATGTATCACGTCCATCGTTTGTTTGACTTACGCATTTCTTGGCGAGCGTGCTCACCACGAACAAAAAGCGCGTGAGAAAGAAGCATTGGCGTCATAAAACCTTAAAGGGGCAGTGGAATACTGCCCCTTCAAATAAGTTAAGGAAATAACAATGAAAATAAAGTCAGTATGCATTACTTTTTTGGCGTGTAGCCTATCTGCCGGAGCTATTGCCCAGCCCCTTGTTATCGCTCACCGTGGCGCATCCGGTTACTTACCCGAACATACATTGGAAGCCAAAGCCCTTGCGTACGCAATGAAACCAGATTACATCGAGCAAGATGTGGTGATGACTAAAGACGATCAATTGGTCGTGCTGCATGACCACTATCTCGATCGCGTGACCGATGTAGCTGAGCGTTTTCCAGATCGAGCTCGTAAAGATGGCCGTTACTACGCGATTGATTTTACGTTGGCAGAAATCAAATCACTGCGCGTGACAGAAGGCTTCAAAATCAATGATAAGGGTGACAAGGTAGCAGGTTACCCGACTCGATTCCCAATGTGGAAATCAGACTTCACCGTCCCTACCTTTGCTGAAGAGATTGAGCTGATCCAAGGCTTAAACAAAACGCTGGGTTATGACATCGGTATTTATCCTGAGATCAAAGCGCCGTGGTTCCATCGCCATGAAGGTAAAGACATTTCAAAAGCAGTACTTAAAGTCTTAAAGCAGTACGGCTACGACTCACAAGACGACAAAGTGTACCTTCAGTGTTTTGATGCCAATGAACTTCAGCGTATTAATAGTGAACTCATGCCTGCAATGGACATGGATTTAAAGCTCGTTCAGCTGATGGCTTACACCGATTGGAACGAAACCATGGAGTACAAAGGCGACAAGGCAACACCATACAGTTATGACTGGATGTTTGAAGCCAATGGTATGAAGAAGGTCGCGGAATATGCGGAAGGGATCGGTCCTTGGAAGCCAATGTTGGTGGATGACAAATCAACCAAGGATAACATCATCATCAAACCTTTGATGAAAGCGGCAAAAGACGCAGGCTTGCAAGTGCACCCTTACACTTTCCGAGCGGACCCTGGACGTATTCCTGCTTACACCGACAGCTTCGATGGCATGATGGACATCTTCTACAATCAGGTGAAAGTGGATGGTTTGTTTACTGACTTCCCTGATAAAGCGGTGAACTTTCTGAGCAAGTAAAGTTCTAAAAACTGAGTATTTGAAACGCTCAGTATTACGTCACACGCCATGTCGTAACAATGTGCTCTCATTGAGCAATCATTATCCCTCAACAGTGACTCTCCTGTTGGGGGATTTTTGTTGTTGATTAACTTTTTTCCTTCTTACTTAAGGTATTGCACGGGCACCTTATTTTTCCTTGGTATGCATTTCGCTAAGTCTTGATTTCTAAATGCTAAATATCAACCTGCTCCATTAGCTAATATGGAGCTGTATTGTGAAATTGGTGCCCTTATCCAAACTATTGTGGAGGAAGAGTGTGTTCAATGGTTTGGCTTACTGACTTAAGTTTGCCGCTTAAGGCTAACATCACATGTCGGTTCATTTACTCCAGATGCTTAGGCGGCTTTTTTGGAGATTAAGGTCAAGCGTCGGTGAGGTGGGTATCACAGTACAGTGATTACAACGTAAAATAGGATGTGATATGAGATTATTGCTTGCCATTTTGGTTCCTTGGCTTCAATTTTTTACTATAGGCCGTTACTGGGCTGGTTTGATTTGTTTACTGCTGCAAATAACTTTGATTGGATGGCTTCCTGCTGTAATTTGGTCAGTCTATGCATTAGCAAATTATGAGACGGATCAGAAAATTGACAAGTTGATAGAGCGCGAAGAGAGTGGAAATGGTTCTAAGTATGCTCGAAATGCGCCAGCGTCTTCTGATCAAGATGGTGGTGGAGACGAGTAAGTGTTTCCGTCGAATAAGGGTAAGCTTTTTTTCTTGTGGTACTTGCTATTGAGTTGTTTTGGGGTTGCTTCTAGTGCACAAGCAGAGCTCACGATTCAAGAAGCGGTCGATTTGTGGATCTTGGATGGAGCAGAGTTCCGTCAGATGATGAAATGCTCCCCCCAAGCTCAGTTGAACAATGGTATGCAGCAAATCTATTACGACTCATCATCTTGCGTGTTGAGCGAACTGGCGACTTACGCTTTAGCAAAAGAATGTTTTGGTGAGTCAAATGCGAATCGAGTAGACATGATTGATGTGAATACTAAATTGAACTCAATTACCTTTGATATAACACCTTCTACATGCTCGCTTCTGGAGAAAAAGTCGACTAAAGCGCCTAAAAAAAAGCCCACTGAAAAAAAACTTCGGTCTGTTAATGCTAGCTCGAAAGTTTATGTTATTCAGCTTTATTCAGGTTCCACTTCACCAAATAAAGAGTTTGCTAAATGTGCAGAGTTACCTTTATTTGAGCACCATATAAATGGTTCTTACTACCTTTTTAGTGACGTTTATTCCGGTTACTCGGATGCTAAATCATCAATGGTACAACTGCAGACTCAATGTCCTGAACTATCAATGTGGATTCGTCCAATAGAGCGCTAGTTAAGACCGCTAATTAAAAAATCCCCCAACAGTTGCCTGCTGGGGGATTTTTCGTAGGGCTAATTCACGAATGAATTAGTTGTTTTTATGCAGTTCGCTGTTCAGTTCAACCGCGCTCTTGTTTGCAAGACACTCGATTTGACCTGTTACAGAATTACGACGGAATAGTAGGTCAGAAACACCAGCAAGATCGCGTGCTTTCACTACTTCTACTTCTTGGCCAGCAGAATCTAGCATGCGTACTTTAGAACCAGCAGTTACGTATAGACCTGATTCGATAGTACAACGATCACCCATTGGGAAACCAAGACCTGCGTTCGCGCCTAGTAGCGAGTTTTCACCGATAGAAACCACAACTTTACCGCCGCCAGATAGCGTACCCATGATAGATGCGCCGCCGCCGATGTCAGAGCCGTTACCAACCACAACACCAGCAGAGATACGACCTTCAACCATGCTCACGCCAGTTGTACCCGCGTTGAAGTTGATGAAGCCTTCGTGCATTACCGTTGTGCCTTCGCCAACGTGTGCGCCAAGACGTACGCGAGAAGTGTCAGCGATACGAACACCAGTTGGTACCACGTAGTCCACCATTTTAGGGAACTTGTCTACGCAATCTACGCTTAGTGCACGACCCGCTAGGCGAGCTTCGATTTGACGCTCTGCTAGTTCAGGTAGGTCGATTGGACCTTCGTTAGTCCATGCGATGTTGTGCAGTAGACCGAAGATGCCGTCTAGTACCGTGCCGTGCGGTTGAACTAGGCGGTTAGAGATAAGTTGAAGTTTTAGGAAACCTTCAGCAACGCTTTGTGGCTGCTCGTCAGTTGCAAGGATAACCAGTACAAGTGGTTGTGCTGATTCTGCTGCTTTTGCTGCGAAAGATGCGTTTGCCGCATCGCCGTTTGCTTCAAATGCTGCTGCCAGTTCTGCGCTTTGTGCTGCAGAGATCTCGATAGCTTGGTTGCCTTGCTCGTAACCTGCTACTGCTGCTAGTGCGTTAACAAGCGCTTCGCTTGGGTTAAGAACTGGGTTTGGGAAAAACGCTTCGATGATTTTGCCGTCGCGGTTTTTAGTTGCCGTACCAAAGGCTAGAGAGAAGAAAGCCATAGTTGATCTCCATGTGTTGAGTCTTGTGTCTCGTCTGTTCACTGACAAGAAATAATTAAGTTGTCAGTCATCATAAAGAGAGTGATGTGGAGTTTAAAGAGGGGAAATGGAGAAAGTCTGTAGATGGATACCTTTTGTCTTTTTAGAGATATGTTTGTCTGATGAGAAATGTGTCGCAAAAGCCAGCTTTGATTGAGTTTAGGTTGAGTTGGGGCGAGGAGCTGGGGTGGATTATCGTAGCAAAAAATAAGGGGAGGACCGAAGTCACTCCCCCTACACTGGGTTTGTTGGATTTACTGGCTTTGGATAGTAAAGCGATAAATCGACTTAGAGGCTTAGCTCACCGACGGCTACGGCAAGTGCAACAGTTGCACCTACCATTGGATTGTTGCCCATACCGATGAAGCCCATCATCGCAACGTGCGCTGGTACAGAAGAGCTACCCGCGAATTGTGCATCGGCGTGCATGCGACCCATGGTATCGGTCATACCGTAAGAGGCAGGACCAGCCGCTACGTTATCTGGGTGTAGAGTACGACCAGTACCACCACCTGATGCCACAGAGAAGTAAGGCATGCCTTCACGGTTACGTTCTGCTTTGTAGATACCTGCTACTGGGTGTTGGAAGCGAGTCGGGTTGGTTGAGTTACCTGTGATGCTCACATCCACTTGCTCTTTGTGCATGATAGCAACGCCTTCACGTACATCATCAGCGCCGTAACAAAGGATCTCACCACGTGGACCTTGCGAGAAACGGCGACGCTCTACTTCCACTAACTCGCCAGTTTGGTAGTTGTATTGAGTGCGTACGTAAGTGAAACCATTGATGCGTGAGATTAGGTAAGCGGCGTCTTTACCCAAGCCATTTAGGATCACTTTCAACGGATTTTTGCGTGATTTGTTCACGTTCAATGCGATTTTGATTGCGCCTTCTGCCGCTGCGAATGACTCATGACCAGCAAGGAAAGCGAAACAGCCACTCTCTTCATTCAGTAGGCGAGCCGCCAATGCACCGTGACCGATACCCACTTGGCGTTGCTCTGCGACGCTGCCTGGTTTTGTGCACGCCTGAAGACCTTCACCGATGATGTTTGCTGCTTCTTCCGCTGTTTTTGCTCCACGGAAAATCGCCAAAGCAGTGCCCAGTGTGTAGGCATCGGCAGCGCTTTCAAACGCGATAGGTTGAGTGTCCATCACTAGTGCTTTAGGGTCGATACCACGATCCATACAGTATTGGTAAGCCTCTTCCAGAGAAGAGAATTGCATTTCGTCTAATGTGCGACGTACAGATTCAGTAATTGGAGTGTTCATAATCTCTTTCCTCTTGGTGGCAATTATTGTTGGCGTGGGTTGATGGTCGTTACGGCTTCGTCAAAACGACCGTAAGTCCCTGTTGCTTTGTCTGCCGCTTCTGCAGCAGGAACGCCTTCGTTGATGGCTTTCATCATCTTGCCTAGGTTGAGGTATTGGTAACCAATCACTTCTTTGTTTTCGTCTAGCGCGAGTTTTGTTACGTAGCCTTCAGCCAGCTCCATGTAACGCACGCCTTTTGCTTTAGTTGAGTAGCTAGTACCCACTTGGCTGCGTTGAGTTTGACCAAGGTCTTCCAGTGCCGCACCAATTTCCAAGCCGCCTTCAGAGAAAGCAGATTGAGTACGACCGTAAACAAATTGAAGGAAGATTTCGCGCATCGCGACGTTGATAGCATCACATACCAAGTCGGTATTCAGTGCTTCCAGAATAGTTTTGCCTGTTAGGATTTCTGCGGCCATCGCTGCGGATTGAGTCATGCCAGAACAGCCGATCGTCTCGATCAAAGCTTCTTCGATGATGCCGTTTTTAACGTTGAGGGTCAGTTTTGCTGCACCTTGTTGAGGAGCGCAAGCACCAACGCCGTGGCTAAGACCAGAAATCGCGATAACGTCTTTTGGATTGATCATTGCGCCTTCAACAGGGATCGGTGCAGATGCATGAAGATCGCCGCGTTGAATTGGGCACATTGATTGGATTTCGTGTGAGTATTGCATAATGTTTTCCCAGTGTACGATATCCAGCATATTGGTCAGACTCAACGGCGTTGACTGCTCTTATTCGCTCCATCAAATAGAAAAACTATGTTCAGGAGGCTCATGCGTTTGTCGCCTTGTTGAGTTAACAACTATTTTGGATATCTTTTTAATTTTTGAGAAAACAGGAGCGGGGTTGGAGGAGAGTTGATTTGCTCACTACAGAACTCTTACTTTTACGCTGGAGGCAAAAGCATTTCCAACAGGGCTTACCTGTTCTCGTTTCTGTAGGAGTCATCAGCTGTAAAAGCGGTTTGAATCTTTCGATTCTGGTGGCACCCCATCACCGTGTGCATTTAGAGTAGATCTAAGTCACACTAATCTGCAACATGAAATTTAGAGTAATTTGGGATATTAAATCGGTTCTTTATATTGCTAGAGATATATGGCGATAAATGAATGGCATAAAAAAACGCCGCATAATGCGACGTTTTCTCGAAACAAATGAGAGGCTTATGCAGCGTCTTCTTGTTCACTATCTTCTTCAACAGCTTCAAGCTTCTTTGCTTTTTTTGGTGCAGGTTTACGTTTTGCACCCAGAGCGTAAAGCACTTCTTCTTTGTTTTGCGCAAGGAACATTGCAAGATCTTCTTGCTTACCTTCGTCTTCTAGAAGTTCACTCTTACCTAGCAGTGAGAATAACTCGTCCGCCATATCCAGCATTTTGTCGTATGCGTCAGCTTCCGCTTTAGAGGTAAAAGTCATTTTCTCTTCTCCATTGCGTTCTACCACGTACTTGACGATTACAGCCATGGTTGGTCCTCTAAGTTAATTTGTTAAATTTTATACTGGCTTTTTATACAGTTTTTGACCAATTAAGTCTAGCGACAAGCCTCAGAATGAGAGCCGTGTACAACTAAGTGACCAGCATTTGAACTATCTGCCTTGAACGACCTATCTCGAACTAGCCATCTTTAAGATGTGGGTTCTCTGGTCGCTCCCAATCTTGGCAGAATTCAATGAATGTGCGCAGGAGCGGATTTTGATACTTCTCTTTGTGGATCAAAAGCCAGAAGCGACGCTTCATATCCAGTGGCATGTTTAGCATTTTCACCCGACCATCGCGAATTGCAGGCTCTGCAGATAGGCGTGATAAACAACCTAAACCAAGCCCTGCTGATACTGAGTTGATCAATGCTTCGGTGGTGTTGAGCTGAAAAGCCTCGTGCCAGTGTTCTAAACGCGGAGCGATGGCGCGCATAAAGAACTCTCGAGAACCAGAACCCGCCTCACGCAGAATCCACTCAGTGTCTTCGAGCTCGTTTAGGCTGATAGGCCCTTCATCGAAGTTAGGGTAGTCCGGCGGACAAATCACGCACATTTCATCTTCACTGAATTGCGTTGATTCCAGTTCTGGGTGTATGGTCTTGCCCTCGATGAGCGCGATGTCGAGTTCGTAAGCGATCAACATGTCACAAATCTGGGCAGAGTTGGAGATGAACAAACTCTGCGACTGGTGATTCGTTTCATCACGAAAATCACTTAACAGGTAAGGTGCAACTTGGTTGCCGATGGTGTCACTGGCACCGATGCGAAGCAGCCCTGATAAGGTTTGGTCGCCATCGAACACACTCTCAATATCCCGAGCTCGGTTGAGAAGTTCGTCCGCGAGGGGCAGAAGTTTTTGTCCTTCTTGGTTGAGAATCAAACGGTTGTTCACTCGATCAAATAAGTGATGACCAATTTGTTTCTCTAGTTCAGACAACGCCATACTCACGGCCGCCTTAGAAAGAAACAGACTTTCCGAAGCCGCAGTTAGCGTCTTGTGCTGAGTAATAGTAGTAAAAACTTTCAGTTGTTTAAGAGAGATATGACTAGGCATGACATTCCGTTAAGTAAATCTGAACGTTAGTTTTAAATAATTAGATATATTGGAACGAAGTGCAAGAGTAATATACACCCCATAGGAAGTTAGCCTAGATTTTGAGGTCGTAATGATTCAAAGAACAAAAGCAAAAGTAATGGGAGCACCAACCCCAATGGCGGGTCTGGCTCTTGGTATTGCGAGCTTAGGTTGGAGTTGGGAAAACTTCGCCGAATTAAATGGCTATGGACAGTGGGTTAGCGCAGGTATTGCAAGCGTACTGCTAGCAATCTTGGCGACTAAATTTCTTTTTCACAATCATTTGTTGAGACAAGATCTTGCGCACCCTGTGGTAGGTAGTGTCGTTCCAACTTTCGCGATGGGAACCATGGTGGTTTCAAATTCTCTAGGGCACTTTTTCCCTGTTGCAGGTGACGTGCTTTGGTTAGTGGCGGTAGCTCTACATATCGTGTTCCTAGTGAGCTTCTTGTACCACCGTGCGAAAGACTTCGAACTACACCACATGGTGCCAAGCTGGTTCGTACCACCAGTGGGTATTATCGTTGCAGACGTGTCTTTCTCAGGTAACCCAGTGCTTGCACCAATTGCACACGGTGCGTTGGTCTTCGGTATGGTGGCTTACGCGGTGATGTTGCCAATGATGATCTACCGTTTCATGTTCACCCATGAAATCCCAGATGCAGCAAAACCAACCATGGCAATCATGGCGGCACCAGCAAGCCTATCGTTAGCTGGTTACTTAACCGTAACGGCAACACCTTCACCAGTGATTATTGCTCTGTTGTTTGGTATCGCGGTATTGATGACAGCTATCATCTACTTAGCCTTCTTTAAATTGCTAAGACTGCCATTTAGTCCAGGCTACGCAGCGTTTACCTTTCCAATGGTGATTGGTGCAACGGCTCTGTTCAAAACAGCAAATTGGATGGAAGCAAATGGTCTAGCAACGCACTATGTACAACAAGTTCGCGGTCTAGCTGGTATCGAATTGATTGTGGCAACGATTGTGGTGACTTACGTAGGTTTGCAATACATCAATAACTTACTGATTCAACCGCGTTTAGTGACAACACATCACGCATAAGTCTTACTCGTAAAGCAAAGTCTCTTGGTCTCTCTCGCCAAGAGGCTTTTTTTGTATCGGTAGGGAGGGTTCTAAAGCCAATCTGCAGATAAAAAAAATGCCACCCCAAAAGGGTGGCAGGAAAAATAGATATAACTTTGCTACATCAAACTTTAGTAAACGCCGCCATTTTATAGTTGAATAGTTAGTTCAACTAGGCAAGAAGGATAAAATTTATTCTCTTGATGCCTCTATCGTAACTTTTATGAGCGAATTTGAATCAATATTTATTTTCTAGATGTAATTATATAGGGCCTGTTGCAGGGTGTATGAAAGATATAAATATGAGATTCACGTTATCATTATAAAATAAAAATAGTTGGTTAAATAAAATAATAGCGCAATCTTGCGGTTATTATTTATTATTTATTATTTATTATTTATTATTTATTATTTATTTTTCTCATTTATGGGGTTTTATTTTGGAAAATATATCTATCGAGAGTTTATATGAAAAGGCATTGGAGCTTATTCTAACTTTTGGACCAAAACTTGTTTTAGCTATTCTTGTTCTTGTTGTCGGTTGGTGGCTTGTTGGTAAGATTACAAAGGGAATTGAGGTTACGCTTGAAAAGGTCAACTTAGAACACAGTTTAAGAGGGTTTCTAAGTTCATTTGCATCAGTAGTGATGAAAATATTATTGGTGATCTCTTCGGCTTCGATGATTGGTATTGAGACTACGTCCTTTATTGCAATGCTAGGTGCCGCTGGGCTTGCTGTCGGTATGGCTCTGCAAGGTAGTTTGTCTAATTTTGCTGGTGGCGTTCTTATCCTATTCTTTAAACCGTTCAAGGTGGGCGATATTATCGAAGCTCAAGGTCATATGGGGAAGGTGGTTGATATTCAAATCTTTGTCACTGTTTTGCTGACGTATGATAATCAAAAAATTATCATTCCAAATGGTTCTCTTTCTAACGGAACGGTGAAGAATCTGTTTTGTGAAGAGAACCGACGTATCGATATTGAGTTTGGTATTAGCTATGGGGATGACCTCCACATTGCAAGGAATGTACTAATGCAAGTCATGAATGAATACGACTTAATTCTTGATAAACCATCACCAATTGTGCATGTCAGTCAGCACGGAGACAGCCATATTGGTATGCTAATGTGGGCGTGGGTTAAATCAGAAAACTACTGGCCAGCTTATTATGGTTTACATGAGCGAGTAAAAGACGCATTTGATGAGAAAGGTATTACTATTCCTTTCCCTCAACGAGATGTTCACATTTATCGCAATTAGTAAATCTTGCTACACATATTGATGGTGTTAATGTAAATGAAAATTAAACCATTATTTTATGGGATTTTTATTTAGGATGGATATATTTTACTAATGATTTTTGAATAGGCATTTAAAAAAACACAATATTTTAAATGCTAATGAAAATAATTCTACTAATAGTAGGATTATTTTTTTACTATTTAAAGGATTACTTCATGGCTATTATTGCTTGGGTCGTTTTAGGTTTGGTTGCTGGTGTATTAGCACAATGGATATTACCAACACGTACTTCAAATAGTTGGGTCGCAACAATCATTCTAGGTGTATTGGGTGCGTTTGTTGGCGGATACATAGGTTCAATCTTTGGTTTTGGTGCAGTTGGTGTACTAAGTGTTGAAGGTATTATCACGGCAACATTGGGAGCAGTGATCTTATTGTTTGTTTTCCGACTTATTCGTAAGTAAATCAAGATAGTTTATTTAACATGGAATCTCCTCTGAACCTGAAAGATATTCTGCGTTATTTAAATAATCATACCGTTCGGGCTAGCTATTCAGCAGTTGCTGAGGTACTTGGTGTAAGTGTTTGGTCTCTGGTTTACAAACTGGATAAGTGCCAGCCCGAAATGTCTTGGTTAGTTAGTGACAAGAACGGCTTACCCACCGGGTATAAAACGATAAACTACCACCCACGTCTCTTTGAAAAGAGAGTTGTACTTTCTAGTGCATCAGTCTTAAAGCAGAACTTACTTCACGATAAACATCAGTAGAGTTCAGTTTATAGAGATAGTTTTTCCTGCGCATAGAACTACGGTGTTTTTGTTATCAGATATCACCGTAGTATTCACTAAATCCTCATCATTCATCTCTTTCAGTTGTTGGCTATTTACCCAGAATTCGGGTGTTCTCTAACCTTTTGTTATTTAAGCTATCGAGATCGCTCTAGGAATAAATGCGGCTGTGCTAAGCTTGCTAGCAGTTTCCATTGGCATTCGGTGCACTTACTTTGTTTACTGTCTATCACTCCAATCAGGTCGATGTTCTCAAATCACTTCTTGTTGAACTGATTCGCATCAACCCATTAGAAAACCCATTCGAAAAAGAGCAAATTCTGGTGCAGAGCCCAGGTATGTCTCAGTGGTTAAAAATGGAATTGGCGAAAGAGTTTGGTGTTGCGGCAAACCTAGAGTTTCCGCTGCCAGCGACCTTTATCTGGGAAATGTTTACCCAAGTATTGGCTGATGTGCCAAAGCGCAGTGCCTTCAACAAAGAGGCCATGACGTGGAAGCTGATGCATTTGCTTCCGGGTATGTTGAACGAAGCGTCATTCGAACCTTTGGCACGTTATCTTCAAGACGACAGTGACAACTCCAAGCTGTATCAATTAGCAGAGAAAATTGCCGATATCTTTGATGGCTATTTGGTGTACCGCCCAGAGTGGATTGCAAGCTGGGAAGCAGGAGAAACGGTGCCTGAACTTGAAGACGAACACCCATGGCAGCCGATTTTGTGGCAGGCATTGTACGACCACACGGTTACCCTTGGGCAATCGCCTTATCATCGTGCCAATTTGTACGAACACTTCATTGATACGCTCGAAAACTTCAACGGCAATTTTGATCATCTGCCGAAGCGTCTGTTTGTGTTTGGTATCTCTTCACTGCCACCACGTTACATGGATGCGCTAAAAGCCATTGGTGAACATATTGATGTCCATCTGATGTTTACTAACCCCTGTCGTTATTACTGGGGTGAAGTACGCGACCGTAAATTCTTAGCTCGCTTAGCAGCAAAACATCGTCAGCACGTGGTGTGGCAAGAAGACCATTCTGAAGTGCAAGGTGAGACTGAGCAGTTAAAAGGTTCACTAGAAGAAAACGTGGTGGATGAGTTGCATACCGATGTGGTGGGTAACAGTTTGTTGGCTTCGATGGGCAAACTTGGACGCGATAACATGTATCTGTTGTCGCAGCTTGAATCCCATGAGATAGAAGCTTTTGTTGATGTTGAGCGCGACAGTTTGCTCCATCAACTTCAAGCTGACATTCTTAATTTAGAAGAGCACCAAGACGACGAGCAAATCGACAGCAGTCAGCACAAACAAGTGGTGAGTTTGGGTGATAAATCTCTGAGCTTGCACTCTTGCCACAGCCCGATGCGAGAAGTGGAAGTGCTACACGACCAGCTTCTGGCAATGTTCGATGCTGATCCAACACTGAAACCGCGCGATATTATTGTCATGGTGGCAGACATTAATGCCTACAGCCCTGCGATTCAGGCGGTATTCGGCAATGCACCGGGTGAGCGATTTATTCCTTACTCGATTTCAGACCGAACGGCCGATCAAGAAAGCCCAATTTTGGCGGCTTTCATGCAACTTGTTAATTTACCGAATACACGTTGTTTGGCTTCTGAATTACTTGAGTTGTTAGAAACGCCAGCGATTTTGAAGCGATTCGACTTAAGCGAAGATGACTTCCTTCAAGCCAAACAATGGGTGGAAGAATCTGGCATTCGCTGGGGGCTAGATAGCCATACCGGCAGCGAATTTGAACTGCCAGAAACACGCCAAAACACATGGCAATTTGGTATCCAGCGTATGTTATTAGGCTACGCGATGCCAGAATCTGCCGGTTTGTTTGAAGCGCAAGAGGGTAGCCTCTCGCCATACAATGAAGTGCAAGGTATGGGCGCAGAACTAGCCGGTAAGTTAGCTCACTTTATTCAACAAATTAGCCAATATCGCCGCAAACTTTCCCATGTTCAGTCGATTGATGCATGGCGTGAAACCTTGGTGGCGATGTTGGATGACTTCTTCTCCGTTGAGTTAGAAGGGGAAATGGCGCTCAAGTCGATTCGAGATACCTTAAGCCAACTGAAAGAACAGCTAACCGATGCGGCATTTGATGATGCCTTGTCGCCTTCCATTGTTAGCCAGTATCTACAAAACAAGCTGTCAGGAACACGAGTCAGCCAGCGCTTCCTTGCCGGACAAGTGAACTTCTGTACGCTGATGCCGATGCGCTCGATCCCATTTAGAACCGTATGTCTACTCGGTATGAACGATGGTGTGTACCCGCGCTCAATGCCACCAGAAGGTTTTGACTTAATGACAGGGCGCACTAAACCGGGCGACCGTTCACGCCGAGACGATGACCGTTACCTATTCTTAGAAGCCGTGCTGTCTGCGCAGCAAAGTTTGTACATCAGTTACGTTGGGCGTTCTATCCAAGATAACACCGAGCGAGTGCCGTCTGTGCTGGTGTCAGAGTTATTGGAATATTGCCATCAGAACTACTGCTTAGATGGCGATCAAGACCAGCCAGTCGATGATTCCGGAGATAAATTACTCAACGAGTTAGTGAATGTGCATGCCATGGTGCCATTTAGCCCAAGTGCATTCCAAGGTTCTCATTCAAGCTATGCCAAAGAGTGGATTCCGGCAGCGTTGACCCAAAGCAGTCAATCGCAAGGTCATGCTCGTGGCGAATTTAACCGCGCGTTGGATGATTACTTACTCGGTGCGACCTTCCCAATCGAATTGGACTTGGTGGAATTACAACGCTTCTGGCGTTTGCCTGTTCAGTATTTCTTTAACCGCCGTTTAAAAGTGATGTTCGAGCCGCCATTGCCTGTGATGGAAGATGACGAGCCCTTTGTATTAGGTGGCTTAGAAAGCTATCAAATGCGTGATGAGCTGCTGGAAACCTTGCTTGAAACCGCCATTACTCAACCGTCCGCAAAAGCAGACGTGCTCAAGCACTTTATGAGTGAACAACGTGCGCAGGGTAAATTACCGGTTGGCGCATTTGGTGATATCGAGTTTGAAACCAACCGCGTGCAAGCGGAAGAGCTGGTGGATAAGTTGGCGTTTTTATCCGGCGCACCGCAAGACGATTTAGAAATCGATCTTACCTTCGATGTGCTTGGTGAAGGAAAAAACATCCGTCTAACCGGTTGGCTAACTCAATGCTATCAATCTGGGTTGATTCGCTACCGCAGCGGTAAAATTCGTGCGCAGGATTACCTTGCTGCATGGATTGATCATCTTGCTATGTCTGCCTCTGGTCAGCCTAGAAAGACCCACGTTATCGGTTATGACCGCAAGGAAGGCGCGGTGCATTTAGTTTACCCAGCAATGGCAGACGCTGCGCAAGCGAAACAACTACTTGCTGAATTAGTGCGTTTGTTTTTTGAAGGCATGACCAAGCCATTACCATACTTCCCGAAAACAGCACTGGCGTGCGTCGAGGCGGGCTTTAGTCGTGGCCACTGGGCTGATGACGAAGAGAAATCGCTGAAGAAAATGGCGGACGCATTCAATGATGGGTACATGAGCCCAGGCGAAG
Organism: Vibrio sp. M260121; assembly: GCF_036533715.1. Classification (NCBI taxonomy): domain Bacteria; kingdom Pseudomonadati; phylum Pseudomonadota; class Gammaproteobacteria; order Vibrionales; family Vibrionaceae; genus Vibrio; species Vibrio sp. M260121. Next base: position 21,740 of record NZ_JATABF010000041.1, read on the forward strand.
GAAACAATGCGTATATTTCGCGTATTTGGTCTGCTTGGAATGATGAGCTTGCAGCAGAAGTTCGCACACTGACTGCATTGGTTCTTCAAGGCGCAAGATTGACGGCGATGGATGCTGAAAGTATACCCAAGTAACCTCAAGATGCTTGGTTCAGCGAGATTGACTTGGCTTGTAGGCGAGGCGATGATTTGAAGATCTAGTGGCTCTAAATTAAAAATCGTCAACGAAGTATACGAGCCAAGACAACTCGCCCTTCGGGAGCGTGTCACTGAAGCAATTTCATCGTCAAACAACTTGGAAAGAGCAATCTACTATTACACAGCGTTGTTTTCCTTGAACTTGAATCAGTGACAACGCTCTGAATCCTGTATCTTGAAGTCACTTGGGTATAAGAATAAGTTGGATTATTTAGATAAAGAAGAGAGTAGGGTGGCCGCCAGAAAATCATTATTTTTTGTAGGGCGTTCGCTGTACGGCCACAAGGTCAGAGGGACCATGATTCGTTTGAGTGTAGCCGCCTGAATGGCTTGGCTTATCTCGTGAGGCGCATACTAACGGTACTCCGTAATGATAACCGTGAGTGAGATCCCACAAAGGTTTAAATATTCCAACCTATTAGACTCATTAATAAAATTTTTAACGATAGATCACATTATAGGGTTTGTTGATCTTTAGATGCGAAACGCCTTTGAAGATCCACATGTCCTTGTTGAATACTTGGAGAGATTCAGCGTTATGGCGCAAATGTCAGTTCCAACTCCACTGCAAACCATGACTTTTCCGCTGCATGGTGCAAGGCTAATTGAAGCATCTGCGGGTACGGGTAAAACCTTTACCATCGCGGGTTTGTATCTGCGACTCCTACTAGGGCATGGCACGACTGATACCAAACATCGCGTGCCGTTGACTGTGGATCAAATTCTGGTAGTGACTTTTACCGAAGCCGCAACTGCAGAGTTACGTGATCGTATTCGTGCGCGTATTCACGACGCGAGGATCGCATTCGCTCGCGGACAAAGCTCAGATCCTGTGATTCAACCTTTGCTGGAAGAAGTCGAGGATCATAAGCAAGCCGCTGAGATCCTATTGCAAGCAGAGCGCCAAATGGATGAAGCCGCGGTGTACACCATTCACGGTTTCTGTCAACGCATGCTGACGCAAAACGCATTCGAATCCGGTAGTCGTTTCAATAATGAGTTTGTGACAGACGAAAGCCATCTTAAAGCGCAAGTGGTTGCCGATTATTGGCGTCGCAACTTCTATCCTCTGCCATTCGCTTTGGCAGGAGAAGTGCGTCAACTATGGGGCTCGCCATCGGATCTGTTGTATGACATCAGCAACTACCTCACGGGTGCGCCGCTAAGTCTCTCTGTTCCTGCAATGCAAGGTAGCCTTGCCGATTTGCATGAGCAAAACTTAAAGCAAATTGATGCTTTGAAAGCCCAATGGTGTGATAGCCAAGAGGATTTCCTCGCACTGATTTCTGATTCCGACGTCAACAAACGCAGCTACACTAAAAAGTCTTTACCGACATGGTTAGAAGCGGTAAACGCATGGGCTTCGACAGAAACCACGGGCTATGACTATCCAGATAAACTGGAGAAGTTCGCGCAGAATGTGTTATTTGAGAAAACCCCGAAAGGCACTGCGCCACAGCACCCGGTGTTTGAGGCGATAGAAGCCTTCCTTGCCAACCCAATCAGCTTAAAAGCGCCATTGTTAGCTCATGCGATTGAGCATTGTCGCGTGATGCTGGCAAAAGCAAAAAATCAGAAACAATGGTTGTCATTCGATGACTTGCTGACTCAGCTTTCTGCCTCGATTGATACCGATGAAACCGCACTACTGACAGAGCGTATCCGTACGCTTTATCCGGTTGCGATGATCGATGAATTCCAAGATACCGACCCACTGCAATACAGTATTTTCAGCCGCATTTATTTGGATAATCCTGAGTGCGGTTTGTTTATGATCGGTGACCCGAAGCAGGCGATTTACGGTTTCCGTGGGGCGGATATCTTTACCTACATCAAGGCGCGTAACCAAGTTAGTGCTCACTACACGCTTGGTACCAACTGGCGCTCAAGTGCCGATATGGTATTGGCAGTGAACCAGATTTTTGCTCTGCCAGATAGCCCGTTTATTTATGACTCTGACATTCCATTCCATTCTGTGGATTACAGCCCAAGTGCCGACAAACGCGTTTGGACCATGGGTGGTCAAAAACAGCCTGCACTGACTTATTGGCTGCAAGAAGCGGAAGATAAACCTCTGCCAAAAGGTGACTACCTCACCGCTATGGCAGAGGCGACAGCAAGCCAAATTCAAACCATTTTGACCTCCGCGCAACAAGGTCAAGCGTGTCTGGTCAATGGCGAGAAGCAGAAGCCAGTTAAAGCGGGCGACATTGCAGTATTGGTGCGAACGGGTAGCGAAGGTCGCATGGTCAAGCAGGCGTTAGCAGACCAAGGCATTGCCAGTGTGTACCTTTCTAACCGCGATAGCGTGTTTACCAGTTCTGTGGCGCAAGACTTACAGCGTTTGCTGCAAGCGGTGTTAACGCCAGAAAACGACAGAGCATTACGCGCCAGTCTAGCATCAGAATTGTTCGCTCTGGATGCAGCTAGCTTAGACGCCCTCAACAACGATGAAACCGTGTGGGAAAACGCGGTTAACGAGTTCAAAGAATACCGTAAGCTTTGGGTGCAGCGTGGTGTGCTACCTATGCTGCGTGCAGTGATCAGTAAGCGTCATATTGCTGAGCGTCTGCTAGAAGAAGGGGCGAGCTCACAAAGCGAAAACGGTGAGCGAGTACTTACCGATTTGATGCACATTGGTGAGCTATTGCAGCAAGCGAGTAACGAATTAGACAGCGATCACGGCTTGCTGCGTTGGTTAGCACAATCTATCAGCGATGCAGAGCACGGGTTGGGTGGAAGCGATGACCAAATTCAGCGTCTGGAATCAGAGCGTAACTTGGTGCAAATCGTCACCATTCACAAATCCAAAGGTCTGGAATATGACTTGGTCTTCCTGCCATTTGTGTTTGGTTACCGAGAAGCGAGTGAAGCCAAATACTACGACGCTGAGAACGATCGCACCGTACTTGATATCACGGGTAACGATGCGTCGTTAAAACAAGCAGATAAAGAGCGCCTTGCTGAAGACTTGCGTCTTATATACGTAGCGCTAACGCGTGCCGTGTATGCCTGCTTTATTGGTGCTTCGCCGCTGCGCAATGGTCGCTCAACCAAAGAGCCAACTGGCGTGCATCACAGCGCAATTGGTTACTTGGTGCAAAATGGTCAAGAAGGCGGTATCAACGATTTGTTTGTTGGGTTGAAGAAGCAACAAGAGAATCTCGATAGCGTGGTGATTTGTGAGCCTCCAAAGCAGCACGATGAGATGTATGTTACAGAGCAAACCGAGTTAGAAGCGTTGACTGCCAAAGAGCTGCAAAACTCGATTGATAGAAACTGGCGCATCACCAGTTACTCGGGTTTAGTTAAGCAAGGTTCTCATCATGCTGAACATGACGCGACGATTGAAATCACCGGCTTTGATATCGATTCTTCAGAAGAGCAAGATGAGGCGGAATTGGTTGAGCCAGAACGCTCTATCTTCAACTTCCCGCGTGGCGCACGTCCAGGTACCTTCCTGCACAGTTTATTTGAGGAAATTGAGTTTACTCAGCCAGCGACGACAGAAGAGAACACCCAAATCATCCTCGGTTTGATGGAAAGTGAGCAGCTTGATGAAGAGTGGCTGCCAATCCTACAACAGTTGATTGATACCGTGCTGGCAACGCCTTTGGATAGCAAAGCACTGCTACTCAATCAGAAAGGTCCGACACAACGTTTGGTTGAGATGGAATTCTTATTACCGATTGAAGTGCTATCTGCACCAGCATTGAACCGCGTGATTCAACGTCATGATCCGCTGTCTGCCAAAGCGGGCGATTTGGGTTTCCAAACCGTGCAAGGCATGTTGAAAGGCTTTATTGACTTGGTGTTTGAGCACCAAGGCAAATACTACGTCCTCGACTGGAAATCGAACCACTTAGGCGACGATGTGTTCCATTATCATGGCGATGCGTTGAAGTCGGCGATGGCGGATCATCGCTATGATCTGCAATACCAAATCTACGCTTTGGCGCTGCATCGTTTCTTACGCAGTAGATTGCCAAATTATGATTATGAACAGCACTTTGGCGGCGTTTATTACCTGTTCTTGCGTGGTATGGATGGGCAAAGTGATCACGGTATTTTTTCTGCCAAGCCAACTTTCGAATTTTTACAAGAAATGGATCATTTGATTGATGGTCAAGCACCTGACACGCGATCCAGTGAATCGGGTCAGATGGAGTTAATTTGATGAAAACCAATGATCTTCTTTCTGAGCAAAACAGCCTTGTGGCAACACGAGATCTAGCGGCAACACCAGATCTATTGGCAACGTTAGAATCGTTAGCAAACAAAGGAGCGATTCGCCAATTGGATTTCCAGTTCGCGCGCTTTATCTATTCGCAAGTTGAGCAACAAGCGAACAGCCAAGAACTGGCATTTATTGCTGGTGTGGTCAGCAGTGAGTTGGGGAAAGGACACATCTGCTTGCCTCTGTTTGACAGCCAAGGGCAGCCAACAGACCTTGCCAGTAAGCTCGGTCTGTTTGGGGAGTCTGCGTTAGCGCTTAATACTCAGCTGCAAGGCGTTAATTGGGTTGAGCTTCTACAAGCGTCGCCTTTGGTTGGCACTCAAGGTGAAGCTTTGCCAATGATGTTTGATGGCGAGCGTCTCTACTTGCATCGTTACTGGCACTATGAAGTGACGTTGGCGGACAAACTTAATCAACTCAGTGCGGCTGTAAACCTACAACCTCAAGAGTTCACACGTTTGTCTGAGTTGCTACATCATTTGTTTGCTCGTCAGTACCACTTTCTGTTCAATGCATTAGCCAAAGCGGTAGAGGCAGGAACCAGCAACCAGGTGCTACGCCAGCAATTAGTCTGTGACCATTTGGATGTGGTCACTGTAGACAGTCTCGATTGGGCTGCCATTGATGCGGCGGTCTGCCAAGCAAAACAGGTTCATGAATTGCAAGTCCTGGACAAGCTTGTACCGTTATCAGCTTGTGTTAACTGGCAGAAGGTCGCTGCTGCGGTGGCACTGACGCGTCGTTTTGCGGTGATTTCTGGTGGGCCGGGTACGGGTAAAACCACCACGGTAACCAAATTGCTTGCCGCGCTGATTGAGCAAGCAGGACAAGAGAAAAACCTCACCATCAAGCTGGTGGCGCCAACAGGTAAAGCGGCAGCGCGTTTGACGGAGTCTATTGGTAAAGCGATTCAAGAGTTGCCAGTGGAGCCTGAGCTTAAAGCGAAAATTCCAACCGAATCGAGCACTTTGCATCGCCTATTGGGCGCGATCCCAAACAGTGCAGAGTTTCGTCACAACAAACAAAATCCGCTGCACCTCGATATTTTAGTGGTGGATGAAGCCTCCATGGTCGATCTGCCGATGATGTACAAGGTTGTGGATGCACTGCCAAAGCATGCGCGTTTGATTCTTCTCGGAGATAAAGACCAGTTGGCATCGGTAGAAGCTGGTGCGGTGCTAGGTGATATCTGTTCGTTCCATGCATTTGGCTTTGGCAAAGAGCAGGCGTCTGCAGTCGCGAAGCTAACAGGTTTTGACACTTTGGCGTACAGCACCAACAGTAATGCTTCGATTGCCGATAGCCTATGCATGCTGCAAAAGAGTTACCGATTCGATGCCCGTTCTGGTATCGGTCAGCTAGCGAAAGCGGTCAATGCTGGCTCAGCCGCAAAAGTAGACGACGTTTGGAATCGTGATTTTGCTGATATCGAGCATTTCGCACTGAGCAGTCAAAACTACAATCAGATGATGCAGAATTTGGTTTCTGAATATGGTCGTTACTTAAAGCGCATTGGGCAGCAAGAGATTGACCAGAAGACTGGGGAGCCAGAAACACTGACCCACAAAGCCAAAGCCGTGTTGGATACCTTTAATCAATGCCGCTTGTTGTGTGCTATCCGTGAAGGTGATTTTGGTGTGACCGGTTTAAACCAACGCATTGAAAAAGCACTAGCTGCACGCAAGTTGATTCAAACCCAAGACGAGCTTTGGTATCACGGTAGGCCAGTGATGGTCACGCGTAATGATCATGGCTTGGGGTTGTATAACGGTGATATCGGCATTTGTATGCGAGACGACAGCGAAGGTGAATCGCGCCTTAAAGTGTTCTTTGAACTGCCGGATGGCAGCGTGAAGTCGGTACTGCCAAGCCGAGTCCCTGAGCATGAAACCGCATATGCGATGACCATTCATAAATCACAGGGCAGTGAGTTTGAGTACACGCTAATGATTTTGCCGCCAGATTTCAGCCCAATCCTCACTCGCGAGCTGATCTACACCGGTATTACTCGCGCGAAGAAACGCCTTGCGATGTACGCCGAGATGAATGTCCTCAAGCGTGGTATTAAGGTGAAAACTACCCGATCGAGTGGGTTAGTATCTCGTTTATCTAGTTAAAACAAAAAGACCGAGCGCGATGCTCGGTCTTTTTTAATTTTGTGTAAACGCATTGGTAAATGACACGCTGCGAATTTTGTACTGCTGTTGGTAAGCCAAGATAAAATCTTTAATGGCGTCATTGACGGGAAATACGCAGTGGACGTCTAGCCCTTCCAGAAAATGGTTATCCGCCATATCCCAGAAGCTTTGAAGTGAGTTACAAATAATGGTTTTCATAACAGTGCTCATCTTATTCATTTTAAGAGTAACAACTGTCCTTGATGCGTCATGCAGCGCGATGGAGCTCGCTCTGCACTTTAGGGTGAACAATATTCACCTAGATCCATTTGTGAGTTGATTAAAAACCAACCGTTTGTCGCGCAGAGTATAACCAACCAAGTGTATATTGAAAAGGTTAAATTGCGACCAATATCAATGTAAAGCTTTGCATAATGATATAAGAGCTGAATAAATAACGTTTCGTTATTCCTCAGAGATCTAATGCCAGAATTTTCGATTTACGTTGGAAGTTATATAGCCCTTGTTTTGCTCCCGGAAGGTAATCAACATTCACTTCATAGAACCCTTGTTCTCTAAACCAATGCAGACTGTGTGTGGTCAACACAAAGATCTGATTGATGTTGTCTGATTTTGAGCGATGCTTCATATAGTTCAGTAGCAATAACCCACGGTTTCCATCACGATAGTCTGGGTGGATCGCCACACAAGCCATCTCTGCTTTTTGCTCTTCGATATATGGGTACAAAGCCGCGCAACCGATGATCAAGCCGTCTTTTTCAATGATGGTGAACTTATTGATTTCTTGCTCAAGCTGTTCGCGAGAGCGTCTTACTAGCACGCCTTGTTCTTCTAATGGGCGAATCAGATCTAAAATACCGCCAATATCATCGATGTCCGCTTCACGTACCTGTTCGGCACTGGCCATTACAACCTGTGTACCGATACCATCGAAAGAGAACAATTCTTGAATGAGTGCGCCATCAACTTTGTAACTGATTAGGTGGCTTCTTGGCACACCTGCACGGCAAGCAGAAATCGAACCTTTGAGAAAACGTAGTGTTCCAGAGTTATAGTCGGAATCTGGTGAGGTGTCTGCCATGAGTTTCGTGATGACATGCTCGGCTTCAATAGGGAACAATTCCGCGACGGCGTTACCGTTATCATCAATAACCCCTTGCTCAGAACAGAACCCAATCAATTTATCTGCACCAAGCTTAATCGCTAGCTGAGTCGCGACTTCTTCTGAGGGGAGGTTGAAGCATTCCCCTGTCACTGAGCTGGCGATTGGGCCGAGTAATACAATTGAACCTTGATCGAGTGTGCGGTGGATTGCATCGGTATCGATTCGACGAATGCGCCCACTGTGGCAATAGTCGACGCCGTCATCCACGCCGAGTGGTTGAGCAATGACAAAGTTGCCGCTCACAACGTTAAGCTGGGTACCCGCCATTGGCGTGTTGTTAAGGCTCATGGATAAGCGTGCGGTTATCGCCAGTTGAAGCTGCCCTGCGGCTTGCATAACTACCGAAAGCGCGGCTTCATCTGTGATTCGAACGTTTTTGTGGTATGGCGTAGTAAGATCTTGTTTCTCTAGTAGTTGGTTGATCTGTGGTCTGGCACCATAAACAACAACGACTTTAATGCCAAGGCTATGCATTAAAGCAATATCATTGATAATGTTACCAAAGTTTTTATCGGCAACCGCTTCTCCTCCTAGCATTAATACCATGGTTTTTCCACGGTGAGCATTCACATAAGGTGTGGATTGACGGAATCCTTTAACCAGAGCAGTACTACGAATTTTCACTACAGCCATTCCTTGTGTTTATTTATGCTCTAATATTGTCTTTTTATTCAAATGTTGGCAAGGTAATTTTTTGGAATAAAGCACAAACATCGTGAGTGTGATGCTTGGTTGTGTTTGGCTGATGAGGGTACAATGTTCCCGTCTAGTTCAAACACGTGAGCCTCATGTCTTCAGTTGTAAATAAGAATGCTGCGATCGCTGCTCAATCAGAGCAAAATATCTCTACAAAATCGCCACTTCGTAAATGGATCGAACGTTCGCTTATGCTAACAGCGATCGTAGGAACGATAGTCGTATTTATGATGTATGGTGATTTGATCACGCGCTATATCAATCCACCGGTTTCTAAGTCTGTGATTTATGGCACGTGGGTAGAGCAAGACGTGGCGCCATATGCTCGTGAAGAGTTTGTTCTGAGTGAGAGAGGAGTGACGGTACGCGGTTCTACCGTTGCGACGGACTTTGAGTTTGATGGTGATACGTTGTCATATAAAGTGGGCTCTACGGTACGCACATTTGAGTTTACAGATCAGCACTACGCAGAGATAAAACTGGACTCAAATGCTCATTACCTTCCCGTGTTTCGTTTGGAAGGTCATTCTAATTTAGCGGTTCGCTAACCCCCGTTTTTCAAAGCGTGATTCGTTGCGTGTGGCAGGGAATCGCGTTTTGTCACATCTTTATGTTCTTGCGACCTTTCACAAACATTTTCCGGACAATCGTTTGATTCCATTGCTGTTACTATCCTCAACCCAGTTTAAATGGATAAATTGGCAGCAAACCAAGTCTTTGCCTTAACGCTGATACACTTTGTCGCAGCTTTTCAATTGCGTCGTTTGCATTTGTTTGCCATCCTTTTGCTATCTTCTTTTATGGAAAAAACACGTGTTTAAAAAACTCCTCCCTATTGTCTCTTTAAGTCTGCTATTTGGTTGTGCGGCTGAGCCAGAACAAAACCTACTTGCTAAGCAAGATTACGATGGCGAGTTTTCGCATATCTTGAACAAAGCTGATGTCGTTGAATCCAACAAGCCACAAGATTTCACCGAGTTCAACAAACAAGCAGAACAGGTTGTGACTAAGTCGCCTTCAATGGCAAAAATGTATCAGCCACTTTACGAGAAGTTGAGTGAATGGGCATTGCAGAGTGGTGACACGACTGCGCTCAGTGCATACGGCATTCAAGCCGCGCAGCTTGGTGGTGGTGATAAGAAGGGCAACGTGTTGTTCACAGGCTACTTTTCTCCTGTGATGGAATTGCGTCATCAACCGAATGAAACATATAAGTACCCGGTTTACGGCAAGCCAAAATGTAGCTCTGATTGCCCAACTCGTGCGGAAATTTATAACGGTGCGCTTGAGGGGCAAGGTCTGGTATTGGGTTACGCACCAAACCGTATTGATCCATTCATGATGGAAGTGCAAGGCAGTGGCTTTGTTCATTTCGAAGATGACGATACGCTGGAATATTTTGCTTATGCAGGTAAGAACAACAAAGCGTACGTGAGTATTGGCCGAATTCTAATTGAGCGTGGTGAAGTGCCACGTGAAGAGATGTCACTCAAAGCTATCAAAGACTGGGTGATGAAGAATGATGAGGCAACGGTTCGTGAGTTGCTAGAGCAAAACCCCTCTTATGTGTTCTTTGCTCCACAAGCGGATGCGCCAGTAACGGGCTCTGCAGGTATTCCACTATTACCAATGGCATCGGTAGCAGGCGACCGCTCGATTCTACCTATGGGTACGCCAATTTTGGCGGAAGTGCCATTGCTTAATAAAGACGGTACATGGAGTGGGGCGCACCAGCTTCGTCTTCTTATTGTGTTAGACACTGGCGGCGCGGTGAAACAAAACCATCTTGACCTATACCACGGTATGGGACCACGTGCCGGTACAGAAGCGGGTCACTACAAGCACTTTGGTCGAGTGTGGAAGTTGGGCTTGGAAAACACGCCAACGCAAGCACCTTGGGCTTTGCCGCCAGAGAAGTTACAATAGCCGCCTAGCGAGAGGAATCACCTCTCATCATCTAGACATTTCCTCAAAGAGTGCGTATAAATCGCACTCTTTGTTTTTCTATCGATCATCTGGAACTTCAATATGCGTGAACTCGATACTCCGGCATCTGACAGCTATAACCAACGTTTTGGTGGCACTCGTCGTCTCTACGGTAACAGCGAAGTAGAAACTCTTCGTGCTGCACACGTGTGTGTGATTGGTATTGGTGGCGTTGGTTCATGGGCGGTAGAAGCGCTCGCACGTACTGGTATTGGTGAGTTGACGCTTATCGATATGGATGACGTGTGTGTGACTAACATTAACCGTCAAATTCATGCGATGACTGGCACGGTTGGTCAAAGCAAAATTGAAGTGATGGCAGAGCGCGTTAAGCTGATTAACCCAGAGTGTAAGGTCAATTTGATTGACGACTTCATCACGCCAGATAACCAGCACGAGTACTTGAGCAAAGAGTTCGATTACGTGTTGGATGCGATCGATAGCGTAAAAGCAAAAGCCTCTCTATTGGCTTACTGTCGTAGCAACAAGATTAAAGTGATCACAACCGGCGGTGCTGGTGGTCAAATCGATCCAACTCAAATCATGGTGGCGGATCTGACCAAGACAATCCAAGACCCACTGGCGAAGAAGATCAAAGATACATTGCGTCGTCATCATAACTTCCCGAAAAATCCAGCGCGTAAGTTTGGTATCGATTGTGTGTTCTCTACCGAGCAATTGAAGTACCCACAAGCCGATGGTTCAGTATGTGGCGTGAAATCGACAGCAGAAGGTCCAAAACGTATGGATTGTGCGAGTGGTTTTGGTGCGGCGACGGTTGTAACAGCAACGTTCGGTTTTGTTGCGGTATCACGCATCGTTGAAAAGCTGATCCAAAAGCATAAGAAGTAATTCAGAGAAGAGAGTGCATCATGACTGATTTTCCTGTTTCGCCGTTTGGCACTGACATTACCAGTGAAGACATCGCCGCAACCATGCAGCAATTTAAAGGTTGGGAAGACCGTTACCGTCAGGTAATTCAATGGGGTAAAAAGTTGCCTCAAATGCCTGAAGAGCTCAAATCAGAGCAGGTTACGGTATCTGGCTGTGAAAGCTTAGTATGGTTGGTGAGCAAAGAGCAAGAAGGCGTATGGCACTTCTGCGCTGATTCTGACGCGCGTATTGTTCGTGGTCTAATTGCCTTGGTGATGGCGGCTTACGATGGCAAAACGGCAGAGCAAATTCAAGCGTTTGATATTGATGCTTACTTTGAAAAGCTGGGTTTAATTGCTCATCTAAGCCCATCGCGTGGCAATGGTTTGAAAGCGATTGTTGAGCAGATCAAAATACAGGCTCAGTAGCTAGCGTTAGTTATAATCGCACAACGAACAGAATAAAGAAAAAGGGTTGAAGCCAAACGGTTTCAACCCTTTTTCTATAAATCTACAGTGGTATTTTTATTGTTAAAGCATATCGACCGCTTTCTCGACTGCTGCAATCAGCTTCTCAACATCTTCTAACGTATTGTAGATACCAAAAGAAACGCGCACCGTGCCTTTGACGTTAAGCGCATCCATCAGAGGATGAGCACAGTGATGCCCTGCACGAACAGCGATACCTTGTTGATCAAGTAAAGTAGCAATGTCTTGGTGGTGAACGCCGTCCATAACGAAAGTAAGCACCGAAGCATTCGGCTGATAACCGAGGATTTGAATGTCATCCAATTGGCTTAGTGCTTGGTAAGCTTTGTTCTGCAGAGAATGCAGGTGTGCCACTACTGCGGCTTGATCGAAGCCTTGGTACCAATCGATGGCTTTCGCTAGCGCAATTGCGCCGGCGACGTTCGGTGTACCCGCTTCAAACTTACCCGGCAAGGCAGAGAAGGTGGTCTTCTCGAACGAGACTCTTTCAACCATTTTGCCGCCGCCGTGCCATGGTGGCATCGCTTCTAAAAGTTCAAGCTTGCCATACAGAACGCCAATCCCTGCGGGTGCATACAACTTGTGGCCAGAGAAGACATAAAAGTCGACATCGAGCTCTGCCAAGTTCAACTGTTCATGAACAATGCCTTGTGCACCATCGACAACGACAACTGCGCCAACCGCATGTGCCATGGTGATGATTTTCTCGATAGGTTGACGAGAGCCCGTCACATTGGTGATTTGTGCGCACGCTACGATTTTACAGCGCTCCGACAACACTGCTTCAAACGCATTGATGTCGAATTGGCAGTCAGAGGTCATCGGAACTTTAACGATTTTCGCGCCCGTTTGCTCTGCGACAATTTGCCAAGGCACGATGTTCGCGTGGTGTTCCATTTCACTGATCAGAATTTCATCACCCGCTTGGAGTGTACTACGAGCATAAGTTTGTGCGATTAGGTTTAGTGCTTCGGTTGCGCCTCGAGTCCAAATGATTTCTTTTGAACTGCTCGCCCCAATAAAATTCGCAACGGTTTCACGAACCGCTTCAAATTGGCTGGTTGCGTTGGCTGTTAAGCTGTGACTGCCACGGTGCACGTTAGCATTTTGTGCACTGTAGTAATGGCTAATCACATCGATCACGCACTGTGGCTTTTGTGTTGTTGCTGCGCTATCAAGGTAAACCAAAGGTGATTGGTTTACGTCTTGATTTAGGGCTGGGAACTGTTCGCGTACAGCGTTTACGTCAAACATTATTCGTCACCGAACTCGTGATAATGCAGTGTTGGGATGGTAACTAGCGGTTCTGCGACCATCCATCCATGCTCTTTACCAGAAAGTTTGATAATGATTTCCATCGCGAACTCAAGTGCGGTTCCTGGTCCCTGACTTGTCAGTAAGTTGTGATTCACATCCATGGTGACACGTTTAGCTCGCCATTTGTCTTCAGGAATATGAGATTGGAAGCTTGGATGGCATGTCATCAAGGCTTCTGGGTAAAGGTTGTGGTGTTGCAAAACCAAAGCAGGAGCTGCACAAATTGCCGCAACCAGCTTACCTTCGTACATGTGCTGTTTCAGGATCTCAATCATGATGGTACTATCACGGAAGATTTCTGCACCACCTACGCCACCAGACAGAACAATCGCATCAAACTCGTCATCGGCAATATCGACCAGCTTGCAATCCGCGGTAAGTGTCACGCCTCGAGACGCTTTCATAGTCAGTGAACCATCGAAATCTGCGCTTGCGACCGTTACGTCATAGCCTGCTCGAACCATCAAGTCGATAACGGTTACCACTTCCATTTCTTCTGTGCCCGGCGCGATAGGTACTAAGATCTTTTTATTCATTGTTCTGTCCAGCTTTGTTCAATCTGTTTGATGCGTTGATAGAGTTTGGCGTTCTCTGGCGTACTTATCTGATGCTTTTCAGCAGCTTTCAGCAAATAGCCGGTAATAAAATCAATTTCGGTGCGACGTTGGTGAAAAACATCTTGTCTCATTGAAGAGTAGTTGGCTGCTGTTGCGTTCACCACTTGCAGAACAGTGGTTTGAAGAGAATCAAAATCGCTCTTTATCCCTTCTTTATTCATTACCTCTACCAACTCGCGAGTGATGTTCACCAACTCGGTGGCAAATTCCGGAGCGGCAAGCTCACCATTTTTACATTGATGAATGGCCGTCAGGGGGTTGATAGCACAGTTGATCGCAAGTTTGGTCCATAAAGCAGCGTTGATATTTGGGTTCCAATTCACCTCTGGTAAAGCGTGATTCATCACCTCCGCTAAGAAGTCACATTGAGTACCTTTAGCATTAAAGCCTCCCAGTTGAGTATTTCCCTGACCAGTATGCAGAACCTGCTCTTTACTTGGTTTGTAAGCACCGTGTGTTGTTGTGGCAACGATTAATGGGTTATCAGCAAGTTTGGTTTCGATGAGTTGTGCGGTTCCCATTCCGTTGTGCATCAACATTATGATGGTGTCAGTGTTGATATAAGGAAGAAGAGGCTCAATCGCGCTTTCCACTTGCCATGCTTTTACTGTCACAACAATCAGATCTGCATTTTGAACAGAAGGGATGTGCTGATTAGAAAAATTGATTGCTGGATTGTCATCGAGTTGGAGCAACTGCTCGCTGTTTGAGCTTTTTCCCCATAAGGAGACATTGTGTCCAGCAAGTTTGAATTTAGTCGCCCAGAGTGAACCAACTGCTCCCGGACCTAAGATGAGAATATTCACCAAACGCTCTCATTAAAAAGGTTTGCTGCAAGGATAATGAGGGAAAAAAGGAAAGCAAATAAAAATGGCGCCAAGAGGCGCCATTTTTGGGGAACTTATCGGTTCAATTAGAACTTGTAAGTTACAGCTACGTAGTGACCAGCACCAGATGATTCTGGTTTGTGACCCCATGGTAGTGGCTCACCGTCTTTGAAGCCGTATACGTCATGGTATAGTTTCAGGCCGTAACCCACTGCGAAGCGGTCAGAGTGCCAGTAGATACCGTTAAACATTGCACCGCCGTTAGACGCTGTAGTGTTGAACTTGTTACCTTCAGCATCATCCATACCGAATTGGTAATCGATGTAACCTTGGTAAGAAATGAATGAACCGTTCTCGAAGAAGTAGAATGGCTTGAACCAGTTAGTAGAAACTTGGAAACCGTTCCAGTCTTTTTTGTTGCCATCGTAAGTACCGTATAGGTTTAGGCCGATTTTGCCTAACCAAGGAACCATTACGTCAGAACCTAGACCGATTTTCTGAGAGTTAACGTCTGAGTTACCACCCCACTCCATAAGAGTCGCAACGTAAAGCTCTTGAACTGGACCGAAAGATAGGTCTTTACCAGTTACAGCATCTAGAGACATACGAGGAGCAAACTTCATGAAGATCTTCTCGCCGCCATCTTTGTCGCTGCCTGGATCTGAAGCCAGGTTAAATACATCTACGTAACCGTATAGGTCGAAGATGCCAGAGCGGCCGCCAAATTCCATTTCTAGGTAATCGTGAGAAGACTCAGAGTAGCCTTTCTCGTTGAATGCACCCATTAGGTTGAATTGCATCCACTTGTAATCGTTCTTGTGGATATCGCCATCTGAGTAGTCAGCAGCCATAACTGGAGCTGAAGTAGCCGCTAGAAGGCTAAGAGCTAAAAGTGATTTACGCATAAGGGGACTCTCTATGTTTGTAATGATTCAGAACACGCAATCTGTGCTGCGCTTTCCAATTGGCGGGAATAATAGCGATAAAAATCTCAAATGAAAGTGATAGAGGATGCAAAAATGAAGGTTTTTAGTGAGGCTTGTCACGAAATAAGTTTATTTCACGGAACTTTTTGTTTGTTGCATTGGTTTGCAATAAATATGTGACGCACGTCGTTTGCGTAATCGTTTTTATGACTTTTTAAGCCAGTCGATTAACCAACATAAATCGTTAGTGATCTCTCTAATACATCGCTCGTATGAATTTTTGAATCAAAGAGGACGATTTAATGAATGAAGTCATGTTATTCCCTTTAACCTCAGTTGTATTGCCAGAAGGAAAGATGAATCTGCGCATTTTCGAGCCACGCTATCAGCGTATGGTTAAGGAGTGCAGTGTCCGAAACGTCGGTTTCGGGGTATGTCTTGTTGGCAGTGGGGACGATCCAAAAGCAGTAGGGAATGTGTCGTCTATCGGTACTTTGGTCACCATCGTTGATTTTGAAACACTGAGTGATGGACTTCTTGGAATCACCGTTGTCGGTGAAAAACGCTTTACTGTTAAGCGCGTAAGAGCAGACTCTGATGGTCTGCGTCACGCTGAGGTTAATTGGATAGAAAATTGGTGTGAGCCAAAGCCTTCTCCAGACTTTCTGTATCTAAGCGAGCAACTCGCTCATGTATACGAGCAATTTCCTCAGTTGGGAAAACTCTATCAACATCGTTTCTATGACGATGCCTCGTGGGTTACTCAGCGGTGGCTAGAGCTCTTGCCTCTCGACAGTATTTTATTTGAGAAGTTGGTTGGTGCATCAGATTGCCTACCCGCGTTGCATTTTCTCAATCAAGCGATAGAAGCCTCACCAAAAAGAGAGACTAGGATATGAAAGGACTAACCAAAACTGCAGTAACCTTGGTTGCTGTACTAGGGATTGCTGCCTGTGGTTCAGACAGTGATTCGATCGAATATTCGAACTTGCAAGCGGTGCACGCGTCAGCAGACGCTCCGTTAGCGAACGTATGGATTAATGACGAAGCAGCGTTAACTGGCGTAGATTACGGTGTCGGGTCGGGGTACGTTCGCGTTCCAGAGGGTGCCAACTCTGTACAAGTTGACGTTCAATTGCCTGGTGGCGAAGTCGCTACTGTTGTTGACAGAACAACACTCGATCTCGACTCAGACCTAAACTACACCGCCTTTGTTGTGGGCGACGCTTCTGGTGCATCAAACCCTGTTGAACCTCTTATCGTAACCCGAAGCGCATCTTCTATGGCAGACGCTAACAGCCTAGACGTGCAGGTGGTGCATGCTGCTTCTGGCGTGCCAGCTGTAGATCTTTACGTCACTGAACCCGATGCCGCGTTGGCAGACTCATCACCGATTACCAATCTAGCCTATAAAGCATCAACGGATGTGCTAAACATTCCTGCAGGTGATTATCAAGTGAGACTCGCTGTGGGTGATACAGTAGCGTTTGATTCGGGAACCATTCCGCTCCCAGCTAATGCTAACTTAACTATTGCGGCTATCAGTACAGGTGATTCAAACAGCACTTCTCCGGTGAAGTTAATGGTATTAGATGGTTCTGGCTCTTCTATAATTGAAGATACAGGCAGCCAAGCAGAAGTGCGCGTTGGTCATTTAGTCGATGGTGCACCTGTTGTTGATGTTCATGTTGACGGCGCTGCCTTTGCTCCGCTTGCGGATTTGGAGTTTAAACAAATTCGTGGGTACTTGGACCTTGCGCCAAAAGCGTACGATATTGATGTGTATGTTGATGGTACAACGACAGAACCAATTATCGACGTTGACGGTTTGGAAGTGAAAGGTGGTATGGATTACAGCATCTATGCTGTTGGCGTTGTCGCTCCTGCTATCGCAATTGAACCGCTTGTAGTCGAAGACATGCGCCGTGCAGTCGCAACCAGCGCTACTTTAAATGTTACGCACGCAGCAGCGAATCCAGTGGCTGAAATGGTAGACATTTATCTCACAACCAGCGCAGGAATCGACGGAAGTGATCCAGCAATAGCCAACTTCGCGTATAAAGATAGTGTGCAAGGCGTGTACGTCGCTGAAGGTTCTTATTTTGTCACTGTGACAGTAGCGGGAGACCCGACTACAGTAGCGATTGATTCTGCACCTGTAACG
The DNA here is from genome assembly GCF_036533715.1 of Vibrio sp. M260121. Lineage (NCBI taxonomy): Bacteria > Pseudomonadati > Pseudomonadota > Gammaproteobacteria > Vibrionales > Vibrionaceae > Vibrio > Vibrio sp. M260121. The sequence continues at coordinate 39,371 of NZ_JATABF010000041.1, forward strand.
GTAATGAACGGCGTCGTATATCAAGTAGTCGCCATCGATGATGGCAATAACGGTGGCTTCAATCTTATTGTTGATGACATCACCGACTAGGACGAAAGGGGGAGGGGGAAACTCCTCCCAATGATTAAGGCTGATTATGATGAGTGAAAGCCCACAAAAGCTCGGGCGAAGCGAATGGAACGATTATATGGATAAAGTGAAAGCGCGAGACAAAGACGCTTTCGCCTTCGTATTTCGTTTTTATGCACCAAAGCTTAAGCAGTTCGCCTACAAACATGTTGGTAATGAGCAAGTTGCAATGGAAATGGTGCAAGAAACCATGGCGACTGTTTGGCAAAAAGCTCATTTATATGACGGCACAAAAAGTGCGTTGTCGACATGGATCTATACCATTATCCGTAACCTTTGTTTCGATCTATTAAGGAAGCAGAAAGGTAAGGACTTACACATTCATTCTGATGACATTTGGCCATCAGATTACTACCCAGCTGATTTGGTTGACCATTATTCACCTGAGCAAGACATGCTCAAAGAACAGGTAGTCAAATTTTTAGACATACTGCCGAAAAACCAAAGAGAAGTACTCCAAGCGGTGTACCTTCAAGAACTACCACACCAACAGGTCGCAGAGTTGTTCGATATACCTTTGGGCACTGTGAAGTCTCGCTTGAGGCTAGCGGTAGAAAAGCTAAGGCATTCGATGCATACGGAGCAATTATGAATAAACATCCAGACAAAATATTGTTAGAGGCCTATGCTTCGGGAAGTATTGATGCAGTTTCTGGTTTGGTGGTTGCCACACACTTAGAGACTTGTTCGAAATGCCGAGCATATGTAAATGAATTCGAAGCCGAACAAGCATCGGTTGCTGTAAGCGATATCGCTTCAGAATACGACGCAGACTTTGACATCATGTTCAATGACATTATTACGGCAGAGCCAACACCAGAATCGGTCGTTATAAAAGACATTGCGAAAGTTGAAGTTGCGGGTAAGGACTTTAAGCTGCCCAAAACGTTGAGTCGTTTTTCTGATCTGGTCGGTGAGTGGAAGAGTTACGGCGGTAAAGTATATAGCGCGCAACTCGACTTAGGGGAAGATGCCCGCGTTAACTTAATGTACATCAGTGAAGATGTTCGTATTCCTCAGCACACGCACAAAGGCCAAGAATCGACGCTTGTACTGCACGGCGGTTTCAGTGATGAAGATGGCCACTATGAAGCGGGAGATATGATGGTCAGAGACGGTTCCGTAAAACACAGTCCGTTCACCAAGCCCGGAGAAGACTGCTTATGCCTAACGGTGCTGACAGAGCCAATGATCTTCACACAAGGGGTTGCCAGAATATTCAATATGTTTGGCAAGGGCATGTACCCATAGCGACCTAGATGGCATTTACGAGAAAAGCGCTTGGGCAACCCAAGCGCTTTTTTAATTGAAATTATCTCTTAATATCTAGGAGGGGCTACTTTACTTTCCACCCGTTGTAAGCATCTGCTCCCGGCTCAGCACCGAATGCTGGTGCCCATGCTGCGTACCATGTTTTACCATTATGAGTTACTTCGGCACCGGAACCATAGCTCATGCTAGAATTCCAAGCGGGGGCTGCTTGACCCGGTAATAGTTTCATTGTCCAAGATGTATCGGTACCTGGTTGTGCTGTTGTATACCAGTTAGCAACGTATTCATAGCCGTTGAACATTACAGTGTCCCCTGCATTGTATACTTGACCAGCAACCCATGTTGTTTGTTCTACATCTTCAATCACAAGTGTTTGTTCAGCTTGTCCAGTTGCACCTAAGTTGTCCGTTACTTCTAGGGATACTTGGTAGTTACCCACTTGTGTCGGGGTGAACTTAGCCTGAGGTTTATCTGCATTTAATACTGATACTGAATTGCCCTCAAAAGACACTGACCATGTATGACCCACAATCAAACCATCGTCCGATGACTTTTTCGCATCCAGCGTAATAGTATTGCGTACTACCTTTTCTCCTAGGGCCTCAAAGACAGCTTGGGGAGCGATATTTTCAGCAACACTTGGATTGATGGTAACTTGAACTTCACTTTTGTCCGATGCAAAACCATCACTGACTTCGAGCGCGAATTTCAATACTTGTTCTTGATTTGAAAGCGTTGTTGTTGCGATCTTTGTAATGTTTTTGCTTTTACCTGTTCCCAGTTCAACAGGTTCGCCTTCGAGTTGAGTCCATTTATACGTTAGAGCATCACCATCGTTGTCATAAGAGTCTCGACCCAATAGGTTAAAGACAGCACCATGCTCGACATTTCGTTTATTCGACTTAGCAATAGAGATTGGAGCTGAGTTTTCACCCTCTAAACGATAAACAACAGTATCTGCTGAAACATTACCTTCTGCATCTGTTACTGTTAGCTTGAACGTCAGGTTTACTCCTCTCAAATCTGGTTTTGCATCATCCTTGAACTTGAATTGAGCATTTGCTGTACGGCCTTTAATTAGCTTAACCATGGATTTTTCAATGCCAATGAACTTACCTTTTGACCATTTATACGCCAGTTCCCCAGCTTTACTCGTAGATTTACTACCATCTAGGCTGTAACGAGTGTTTAAATCAAGCTGAGTGGACACATCCGTTCCTGCATTGGCTTGAGTGACAACACCGATGTCTTCTGCTTGATTGGTTAGACGGTTACACTCCTCTTGCGTTGCGACATTTTCGCCACATTGGAAGATGATGTTTTGCATATCAATCAATTCTTTACCGGTAACAACTGATTGACCCAGACCTTCACGTGCCGCATTCAGTAAAAGACCGTCACCATAGTCTGCCATCCAAGTAAAAATTCCCCCAAGGCCACGCTCTTTTGCATATTGTGCTTTTGCATACACTGTTCTCGGAGTATCCAGTGACATAAACAAGCCGCTATCTGCGTTGTAAATGAAATCAGCATTAGCGACTTTATCTGTATACAACTTATATGCAGGGTCTTTAAATTGGATACCATTTTGCTCCGTTACATCCATCATATTTGTCGATAAGTCGTACCATTCACTCGTGCCATTTTCATAAGAGCCAGGAACTTCTGTCGCATCTTTATCGTAGGTGCCTGATAACGGAGAATAGGAATCTAAAACCGCATTTTTGCCATTACGTGAGTAGGCTGCATAACCAATGTGGATAACGCTTGCATCAATACCAAGAACATCGATCATATAATCAATTGAAGCTTCAGAGGAGTAGCCATCTGATTTGTAAGTAAGTAGGTTTGTATGGTGTGCAATCTCTTCGGCCCAGCCTGCTCCAAAAAAGTCATAAGTCATTAGGTGAATGATATCGACACCATTTTCCGTCAATGTCTTTAGATTAGAAGCATCAAGTTTGGTTTTAGGTGCACCCGCTGCAATGGCAATTTTAACGGTTTGTTTGTTAGCAGAATCCAGTGCTGAGCGTAATTCTTGAATAAGTAGCGCATAGTTATCACCATCTGAGGGATCTGCACTGTTTGCTTCTGCACCACCCCCACCAGGATATTCCCAGTCGATATCAACTTGACTAAAAAAAGAATAGTTGCGGACAATTTGCACTACACTATCGACAAAAACTTTACGTGCTGCTGGGTCCTTTGCCATGCGAGAGAAAGGTTCTGACAAAGACCATCCGCCAATACTAAATGCAACTTGTAGATTAGGATTCTCTGCTTTTGCTTTTTTAGCATAGCCAAGCATACCTGCTACACGATTTTCGCCTTGATACCAGCGCTGAGCAAGGGAAGGAATTTCTTCCCAATGAGGGTTTCCTGCTGCTGCTTGGTCTGCTGATGTAAGCGCCCCTCCGGCGGTAGTGGCGATATCAGCCCATAAGTCAGTACTGATTACTTCGTGTTCTTTTGCTCCGGCTGCTGGACAGATGTTCTTAAGCGATTCAACAGCACTGGTAATCGCAGGATCACCAATTTCAGTACCACACAGACCGAAAAATGACAAAATGATCTTATCGTACCCGTGAGCGACATTAGCGATATTGAATTTTCTATCATATTGCCCCCAATTAGATACATACGCAGAAACTTGTGGGTTTGAAGCGGTATTCTTCTCATATGTATTTTGTACGTAGTTTACGCTTTGCAAGTTTGGCTTTCGTCCAAGCTCTGGCGCTTGTGTTGCATTAGCACTGAAAGCAAGCCCTGTTAGAATGGATAAGGTCAATCTGTTGATATTCATAGTTAACTCCCTTAGATGAAATAAAAACGGCAACGTCAAGAACTTCATAGCCGTTGAGAGGGAGTAAACTACATACAGAAATGAGAGTAAGTAAGAAAGCTTACGGAGTTGAGTAGGGTAATTCTTACCTTAAAATTCATTGGGTTAGAATCACAAGTGCAATAATCGGTATACATAGTAGGGCAGCAATTGTGTGCTACTGCCCCAAAAATTGAAAAGCTAAGAGAAGTGCTCCTTAGAAAGACATCTAATCGCGTAAGCGTGCTTTTTCTAACAGCTCAGTAAAGTAGTGTCTTAACGAATAGAGCATGATCAGGCTAGGAACGACCATGACTGCGGTAATCGCAAAGAAGGTTGTCCAGTCATTCAGATAGTCAACTAATTCGCCACTGAATGATGCTAGCGTCGTTCGTCCAAAGTTACCCAGTGAAGCTAGCAACGCGTATTGAGTAGCTGAGAAAGCTTGCCCGGTCAGAATCGTCAAGAACGAAACAAAAGCGACGGTCGAGAAAGCAGTCGTGAAGTTATCTACAATGATTGTTGCAAGGAACAAGTGCTCGTTCGGGCCCACTTTCGCAATCCAAGCAAACATCAAGTTACTTGCCGCCATGGCGATACCGCCAATCATCAGGCCACGTACAATACCAAACTTAACGTTGAACATGCTGCCAACAAAGGTGAACAGCATGGTCGCACCCCAGCCAATCAGTTTCGAGTAGTAACCAATCTGTTCGTTGCTAAAACCAATCTCTTTGTAGAAGGCGATCGACATACGTCCTAAAAATGCTTCCCCAATCTTAAATAGGAAAACAAACAAAAGAAGGGTGATGGCAACACGAACGCCATTTCGGTTAAAGAAGTCTAAGAAGGGTTCAACGACGGTTACGGTAAACCAAGCCACTACTTTAGAGCCCACTACTTCTTTATGACGTTGCTCCGCTTCAGATTGAAGCTGCTCTCGTTGAGTTTTCGGTTCACCGACCAATAGAGTAAAAATCATCAGTAAAACGACAATGAATGCCATTCCGTAGTAAACACCGTTCCAACCGATACTGTCGGCGTTGATGAAAGCTAAATAGCCCGGTAAGGAATAACCTGTCCACCAACCAATCACCGCCATAGCTGAAGCTTGCGGAAGTTTAGATTGCTCCGTTTTAGGGAAAGTATCGATACGAAATGCATCAATGGCTATATCTTGTGTTGCGGAAGCCGTAGCAATACACAGAGCAAGAAGTGATGTGAACATCAGGTTTTCTGCTGGGTTTACGCCGGCAATAAACAGCGTCGCAACTAAGACGACACTTTGGCATAAAAATATCCAACTGCGTCGCTGTCCCAACAAACGATGCAAAACAGGTAATTTGACACGATCGACCAATGGCGCCCATAGAAAGTTGATCGCGTAGACTGCGAACACACTACCAAAGTAGCCGATCGCAGAAAGTGTTAAGCCAGCATCTTTGAGCCAGCCTGACATATTTGAGCCGATAAGCACCCATGGAAAACCGCTGGAACAGCCAAGCATGAAAACCCAAAGTAAGCGTTTATCGAGGTAACTTTTTACCGTTTCCAACCAAGTGATGGAAGGTAATGAAGACATAAATCAATCCGTTAAAATAGAGCCACTAAAAGAGAAAACCCTTCGAATATTCAAAGGGCTTATGGTTTTGGCTATTTGAGTAGTGTTGCTTTGGTGATGACGATTTGCGTCTCTGGGACATCGCGCATGCGACCGATAGATTTGGTTGGCTGAGCGGCCATTTTTTGAATGACATCGAAGCCTTCAGTGACTTCGCCAAATACTGCATAACCAGGTGGACGAGCGCCATAGTTTAAGAAGTCATTGTCGACGAGGTTAATAAAGAACTGGCGCGTAGCAGAATCAGGAGCGTTTGTACGTGCCATTGCGATGGTTGCACGGTCATTGTTCAAACCGTTGTTACCTTCGTTTTTGATTGGCGCATAAGTCTTTTGCATCTGCATGTCTTGGTTAAAGCCACCACCTTGCGCCATAAAGCCAGGAATCACGCGATGAAAAATCGTACCTTCGTAGCTACCATCTTCCACATATTTAAGGAAGTTCGCGACTGTAACGGGTGCTTTTTCTTCATTTAACTCTACGGTGAAGTTACCTAACGTAGTTTCAAACGCCACTTTAGGACCAGCAAAAACGCTGCAGCTCAGAAGTGCGAGAGAAAGAATAGCTTTACGTAGCATTAGAATCGCTCCTGCATGTATTGGCGAAGTTCAGGGTCATTCGCGATCTCTTTTAGAGTTAGAGCAACAACATCATTAAGAGTTTGCTCAATATCAGAGTCTGAAGCGCTTAGTGTGCCTGAACGTTTAGCTGTACCAGTATAGGTCTTAACTAGCTTGCCTTGCGGGGTTTCTGCTGTGATTTCTAGAATCACTTTTGCATCCATCTCATTTTCCATTACAGAGTGCTTCACGTTTACTAACGCTTCTTGCACTTCAAGTTCGATTGAGTTGTCGCTGTTCAGATCAGAGTGGAAACCTTGAGAAGAGAATTGCTTCTCCAATGCTTCTTCAAGAGAAATACGTAGGTTCTGCTTCGCGTGAAGTGGCAAAATGTTTGAGCGACCGTTGTCGACTAGCGCAACGTATTGTGCGGCGCGCACATCTTTACTAGTTAGACTGTAGCTTTTACCTTGCACGATAGGGTTAGTGCTTAGCGTTGTTTCAGGCATCAGGTTCAGTTGAGGTTGCTGTTGTGGCGCTGAACATGCAGCAAGCAAGGCAACCGAAGCCGCTAGTACCAGTTTTTTCATCTTATTATTCCTTTTAAACATTTTGCTAAAGTCAGGACTTTATTGCTTGGCGCCTAATTTAGCAGGATTTTTCGTTGCCTGTAAAATCACGAACTTATTGTTAGAAGCGACTAATTTCACATTTTTGTCGCCGAATAGACGTTTCAGCTTTGCATCGTAACCAAGGTGACGGTTACCTATGACCAATAACTTTCCACCTTGGTTCAGAATTTGTTTTGAGTCACAGAACATTTGCCAAGCGATATGGTCTGTAATGGCCTGTTGCTGATGGAAAGGAGGGTTACACATCACCATACATGTGCTTTCAGGTTTGAAGTCGTCTAAACAGTTGTTCGCGATACATTCAATATCTCGGCCTTCACCTAAGTTAGCGATAAGGTTTTGCCTTGCAGATTCCACCGCCATAAAGCTCTCGTCAACACAAGTTAGGTGAGCTTTTGGGTTTAATTGTCCCATTTTGATGGACAGCACACCATTGCCACAGCCCAAGTCGATAATGTTTTTCAACTCAGGATCTTGAGGTAGGTGCTGCAACATAAAGCGCGCGCCTAAATCCAAGCTTTCACCTGAGTAAACATTTGGCAGGTTTTTCAGTTGAATGTTCTCTCCGTCTACGCCCCAAACCGTCATCGGATCTACGGCATGGATTGGCTGCGCGGTTGCATGAGAAAACACCAAACGATGCTTTTTCCATGCAAGGGATGTGGTGGTTTCCCCCAAGTATTTTTCGAAGAGCTTCAGAGTAGAAGTGTGGATCTCTTTGGCTTTGTTCACCGCAATAATAGGGCAAGAGGCCGGAAGCGATTTACGTAATTGACTTAACAACCAAACCAAATGGCGGTTGCTTTTCGGCAATTGCATCAAAACCAAATCTGTATTCTCAGGGATATCATCCATCGTACTGAGAAAGGCAATGTGCTTACATTGGTTCTCTTCGAGATTTTGTTTGGCACCTTTATGAGAAATAAAAGAGTCACTCATCAATGTGACATTATGTTTCTCTGAAAACCAGCATGCCAACGCGCCGAAATTATCATTGATAACCACGATGTTTTGATTCTCTGGCAGCGCTAATTCTTCTACGTGATTGATAAGGTACTCATCACCCGCATCCCATGCTTGAAGAGTCTCATTGGAGCGCTTTGGGAAACGATGCAGCGTGAGGCTACGATCGTGAAGGTCTAATTCGGTTTTCATAACTAAACGTAAGTGGATTTGGAAATTAGTGATTATTGTCGCAAATGATGAAGACTCAAGATACAAAAAGCTGTCAAATTTACTGATTTTCACAGGCTTTTAGCGAACTGTGTGGATTATGAGAAGGTAGAGTAAGGAGGTTTCGTTGATTTCATTTGTCAAACTAGAGTATATACTTACCGGACTAGTATCGATGAGGACTGAATATGATCCAAGAAATCATAGAAAAGAAACTGCATAGTGAGCTGCAACCTAATTATTTGAAAGTGATCAATGAGAGCTACATGCACAATGTTCCGCCGGGTTCTGAGAGTCACTTCAAAGTGATTGTTGTCAGTGATGCGTTCGCGGGTCAGCGCCTTATTGGTCGACATCGTCAGGTGCACACCGTGCTTGCTGATGAACTCGATAATCACATCCATGCGTTGGCGATTCATACTTACACCAATGAAGAGTGGAAATTAGAGCAAGATGGCGCGCCAGATAGTCCTATGTGTATGGGTGGCGGTCGTTAAACCAGCTTTAACTCGCTGATTTGAAAAAGATGGTTTCGGCCATCTTTTTTTGTTTTACATCTTTTCGGGATTAAAATGTGGCACAAATGAAGGTTAAAAAATGTGTTAACAGCGTTTCAACAAATGAATGAAAATTAATGCATGTTTCAAAGCGTGAATGTTTTATTTCCATGACAGATGCAAGGGATTTGGCATTTGTGCGATGGGTCAAAGTTATGACTATTCTTTAACCTTTTACACTCGATTCTACCGAAATAAACCCACCTTTCCTAAGATTGGTCATGGCATCAAGTTCCCAAAAAATGCTAGACTACCGCACCTGATAAATCTCGCCTAATATTTGTGACGAGATAATTAATAGGATGTTGCGATTTTGATGTTTTAAACAGCATCGAAACCGGACACTGATGTCGTGTCTAAAAGTTACGCAATCAAAAGAATCTTTTTCCCGATAAAAGTAGTGCAAGTGCGTATGATTACAATAAAGAAGGGCTTGGATCTTCCTATCGCAGGAACTCCATCCCAGGTGATTAATGATGGTAAGACCATCAAAAAAGTCGCCTTGCTTGGCGAAGAGTACGTTGGCATGCGTCCTACCATGCATGTCCGCGTTGGTGATGAAGTGAAAAAAGCGCAAGTTCTTTTTGAAGACAAAAAGAACCCTGGCGTTAAGTTCACAGCTCCAGCAGCCGGTAAAGTGATCGAAGTTAACCGTGGCGCTAAGCGTGTTCTTCAATCTGTAGTGATTGAAGTGGCAGGCGAAGAGCAGGTGACATTTGATAAGTTCGAAGCAGCTCAACTAGCAGGTCTAGATCGCGAAGTGATCAAGGCTCAATTGGTTGAATCTGGCCTTTGGACCGCTTTACGTACTCGTCCGTTCAGCAAGGTTCCAGCAATCGAATCAAATTCTAAGGCTATCTTTGTAACTGCGATGGATACTAATCCACTAGCAGCTCAGCCTGAGTTGATCATCAATGAACAACAAGAAGCATTCGTTGCCGGTCTAGACATTCTTTCAGCCCTGACAGAAGGCAAGGTTTACGTATGTAAATCTGGCACTAGCTTGCCACGCTCTTCTCAGTCTAACGTAGAAGAACACGTCTTCGATGGCCCTCACCCAGCAGGTCTTGCTGGCACCCACATGCATTTCCTATACCCAGTAAATGCACAAAACGTGGCTTGGAGCATCAACTACCAAGACGTTATCGCGTTCGGTAAGTTATTCCTTACTGGTGAGCTATACACAGATCGTGTTGTATCTCTTGCTGGTCCTGTAGTGAATAACCCACGTCTTCTTCGCACTGTTGTAGGTGCTTCTCTTGAAGACCTAACTGACAGCGAATTGATGCCAGGTGAAGTTCGTGTGATTTCAGGCTCTGTACTTTCTGGTACTCAAGCGTCTGGCCCACATGCTTACCTTGGTCGTTACCATCAGCAGGTTTCTGTTCTGCGTGAAGGTCGTGAGAAAGAACTGTTTGGCTGGGCTGTTCCTGGCAAAAACAAATTCTCAATCACTAAATCTTTCCTGAGTCACATCTTTAAAGGTCAGTTGTTCAACATGACAACGACAACTAACGGTAGTGATCGTGCAATGGTTCCAATTGGCAACTACGAGCGTGTAATGCCTCTTGATATGGAACCTACTTTGCTACTTCGCGATCTATGTGCAGGCGATACAGACAGTGCTCAAGCACTGGGTGCGCTTGAACTGGATGAAGAAGATCTAGCATTGTGCACCTTTGTATGTCCTGGTAAATACGAGTACGGTCTGCTACTTCGTGAATGCCTAGATACCATTGTGAAGGAAGGGTAATCCATGCTTAAGAAATTCATAGAGGATATCGAGCATCATTTTGAACCAGGCGGCAAACACGAAAAATGGTTTGCACTGTACGAAGCAGCGGCAACGCTTTTCTACACGCCAGGTCTAGTAACAAAACGTAGCTCGCACGTCCGTGATAGCGTTGACTTAAAACGTATCATGATCATGGTTTGGTTCGCGGTATTCCCAGCAATGTTCTGGGGTATGTACAACGCGGGTGGCCAAGCTATCGCAGCACTTAACCACATGTATGCTGGTGATCAACTAGCGACAGTTATCTCTGGTAACTGGCACTACTGGCTAACAGAAATGCTTGGCGGCACCATCGGTGCTGAAGCAGGTGTTGGCAGTAAAATGCTACTAGGTGCGACTTACTTCCTACCAATCTACGCAACAGTATTTATTGTTGGTGGTTTCTGGGAAGTGCTTTTCTGTATGGTGCGTAAGCACGAAGTGAACGAAGGTTTCTTTGTAACTTCTATTCTATTCGCACTTATCGTTCCACCAACGCTACCTCTATGGCAAGCGGCACTAGGTATCACATTTGGTGTTGTTGTTGCTAAAGAGATCTTCGGTGGTACAGGTCGTAACTTCCTTAACCCTGCACTTGCAGGTCGTGCTTTCCTATTCTTCGCTTACCCAGCTCAAATCTCGGGTGACGTAGTATGGACAGCAGCTGACGGCTTCTCTGGTGCAACTGCTCTTAGCCAATGGGCTCACGGCGGTAGCGGCGCGTTGATCAACAACATCACTGGCGCTCCTATCACTTGGATGGATGCTTTCATCGGTAACATCCCAGGCTCAATTGGTGAAGTATCGACGCTTGCTCTAATGATCGGTGCAGCGATGATCGTTTACATGCGAATCGCTTCATGGCGCATCATTGCGGGTGTAATGATCGGTATGATTGCAGTATCGACACTGTTTAACGTGATCGGTTCTGACACCAACCCAATGTTCAACATGCCATGGCACTGGCACCTAGTTCTAGGTGGTTTTGCATTCGGTATGCTCTTCATGGCAACGGACCCAGTATCAGCTTCATTTACCAACGGTGGTAAGTGGTGGTACGGCATCCTAATCGGTGCAATGTGTGTGATGATCCGTGTAGTTAACCCAGCTTACCCAGAGGGTATGATGCTGGCGATTCTATTCGCGAACTTATTCGCACCTCTGTTCGACCATGTAGTTATCGAGAAGAACATCAAGCGGAGACTAGCACGCTATGGCAAGTAATAACGACAGCATTAAAAAGACGCTGGGTGTTGTTATCGGGTTGAGCCTTGTTTGTTCAATCATCGTATCAACAGCGGCAGTAGGCCTGCGTGATAAGCAAAAAGCTAACGCTGTCCTAGATAAGCAATCAAAGATTGTAGAAGTTGCTGGCATTGAAGCTGACGGTAAAAAAGTACCTGAGCTATTTGCTGAGTACATTGAACCTCGTCTAGTTGACTTCAAAACAGGTGATTTTGTTGAGACTGCGGGTGACGGTTCTACAGCAGCTAACTACGACCAACGTAAAGCAGCGAAAGATCCAGCAGAGTCTATCAAGCTAACGGCTGAAGAAGACAAAGCTAAGATCCTACGTCGTGCTAACACAGGTATCGTTTACCTAGTGAAAAGCGGTGATGAAGTATCTAAAGTTATCATCCCTGTTCACGGTACTGGTCTTTGGTCAATGATGTACGCATTCGTTGCGGTTGAAACTGACGGTGACACTGTGTCTGGTATCACTTACTACGAGCAAGGTGAAACTCCTGGACTTGGTGGTGAAGTCGAGAACCCAGCATGGCGTGCTCAATTCGTTGGCAAGAAACTATTCGACGAGAACCACAAACCAGCAATCAAGATTGTTAAAGGTGGTGCTCCAGAAGGTTCTGAACACGGCGTTGACGGCCTATCTGGTGCGACACTAACTGGTAACGGTGTTCAAGGTACATTCGACTTCTGGTTAGGTGACATGGGCTTTGGTCCTTTCCTAGCAAAAGTTCGTGACGGAGGTCTGAACTAATGTCTAGCGCACAAAACATTAAAAAGAGCATTATGGCGCCGGTGTTGGATAACAACCCAATCGCGCTACAGGTTCTTGGTGTATGTTCTGCTCTTGCAGTAACAACTAAACTAGAAACAGCATTTGTAATGACACTAGCGGTAACATTCGTAACTGCACTGTCGAACTTCTCTGTTTCTCTAATCCGTAACCACATTCCTAACAGTGTGCGTATCATCGTTCAAATGGCGATCATCGCATCTCTAGTAATCGTGGTAGACCAAGTGCTTAAAGCATACCTATACGATATCTCTAAACAGCTATCGGTATTCGTAGGTCTGATCATTACGAACTGTATCGTAATGGGTCGTGCTGAAGCGTTCGCGATGAAATCTGCGCCAATCCCATCTCTAATCGATGGTATCGGTAACGGTCTTGGTTACGGTTTCGTTCTTATCACTGTTGGTTTCTTCCGCGAGCTATTTGGCTCAGGCAAACTATTTGGCCTAGAAGTACTACCTCTAGTGAGCAACGGTGGTTGGTACCAGCCAAACGGCCTGATGCTACTTGCACCATCAGCATTCTTCTTAATCGGTTTCATGATCTGGGCTATCCGCATTATCAGACCTGAACAAATCGAAGCGAAGGAGTAAGGACGTCATGGAACATTACATCAGTCTGCTAGTTAAATCGATTTTCATCGAAAACATGGCACTGTCTTTCTTCCTAGGTATGTGTACTTTCCTTGCCGTATCTAAGAAAGTTAAGACCTCTTTCGGTCTAGGTGTTGCAGTTGTGGTAGTACTAACTATCGCGGTTCCTGTGAACAACCTAGTTTACAACCTAGTTTTGAAAGAGAACGCGTTAGTTGAGGGCGTAGACCTTAGCTTCCTAAACTTCATCACCTTTATCGGTGTAATTGCGGCACTTGTACAGATTCTAGAGATGGTTCTTGACCGTTTCTTCCCACCTTTGTACAACGCGCTAGGCATCTTCCTACCGCTGATCACAGTAAACTGTGCGATCTTCGGTGGTGTATCTTTCATGGTACAACGTGACTACAACTTTGCTGAATCTGTTGTTTACGGCTTCGGTTCTGGTGTGGGCTGGATGCTAGCAATCGTTGCTCTTGCAGGTATCCGTGAGAAGATGAAGTATTCAGACGTACCTCCTGGTCTACGTGGTCTAGGCATCACGTTCATCACTGTAGGTCTAATGGCGTTAGGCTTCATGTCTTTCTCTGGTGTTCAACTGTAAGTCGGGTAAACCGCAACAATTAAGGAATAGTCAATGGACATTATTCTTGGTGTAGTGATGTTTACTCTGATCGTACTTGCGCTAGTACTAGTGATTCTTTTCGCTAAGTCTAAGCTTGTACCAACAGGTGACATTACAATTTCTGTGAACGATGACCCTTCACTGGCGATCGTTACACAACCAGGTGGTAAGCTACTATCTGCGTTAGCTGGTGCTGGCGTATTCGTATCTTCTGCTTGTGGTGGCGGTGGCTCTTGTGGTCAGTGTCGCGTAAAAGTTAAATCAGGTGGTGGTGACATCCTACCTACCGAGCTTGACCACATTACTAAAGGTGAAGCACGTGAAGGTGAGCGTCTAGCGTGTCAGGTTGCAATGAAAACTGACATGGACATCGAACTTCCTGAAGAAATCTTCGGCGTTAAGAAGTGGGAATGTACTGTTATCTCTAACGATAACAAAGCAACATTCATCAAAGAGCTTAAGCTACAAATCCCAGATGGCGAATCAGTACCTTTCCGTGCTGGTGGTTACATCCAGATTGAAGCGCCAGCTCACCACGTTAAATACGCTGATTTCGATGTACCTGAAGAATACCGTGAAGATTGGGACAAGTTTAACCTGTTCCGCTACGAGTCTAAGGTAAACGAAGACACGATCCGCGCATACTCTATGGCTAACTACCCAGAAGAGCACGGTATCATCATGCTTAACGTGCGTATCGCTACGCCGCCGCCTAACAACCCAGACGTACCACCTGGCATCATGTCATCGTTCATCTGGTCTCTAAAAGAAGGCGACAAGTGTACGATTTCTGGTCCATTTGGTGAGTTCTTCGCGAAAGACACTGACGCTGAAATGGTATTCGTTGGTGGTGGTGCAGGTATGGCTCCAATGCGTTCTCATATCTTCGACCAGCTAAAACGTCTGCACTCTAAGCGTAAGATGTCATTCTGGTACGGTGCACGTTCTAAGCGTGAAATGTTCTACGTAGAAGACTTCGACGGCCTAGCGGCTGACAACGATAACTTCGTATGGCACTGTGCACTGTCTGACCCTATGCCAGAAGATAACTGGGATGGTTACACTGGCTTCATTCACAACGTTCTTTACGAGAACTACCTACGTGATCACGAAGCGCCAGAAGACTGTGAATACTACATGTGTGGTCCACCTATGATGAACGCTGCTGTAATCGGCATGCTAAAAGATCTAGGTGTAGAGGATGAAAACATCCTACTAGATGACTTCGGTGGTTAATTCCTCCAAGTGATTGAATCTATGGCTAGCTCTCTAAGAGCTAGCCATTATTTTTTGTAGAAAACACGACGATATTCAACAGTTGATATAGGAAATCGGTTTGTCTCAAGAGAACCCATTTTCCATATCAATTTAACGACAATAGGAGTAAACAAGTGAAAAAGTGGCTTGTTGCATTCGCTTCTCTATTGGTTTTGGCTGGCTGTGAAAAGTCTGCGGATCAAATTCATCTAAGTGGCCCAACTATGGGCACAACTTACAACATCAAATACATTCAGCAAGATGGCCTACCATCGCCTGAAGCGCTTCAGACAGAAATCGATCGTCTACTTGAAGAAGTGAACGATCAAATGTCGACGTACCGTGAAGATTCAGAGCTTAGCCGTTTTAATCAACACACAACGAGTGAGCCATTCGAGGTATCCCCACAAACTGCAACAGTAGTGAAAGAAGCGATTCGTCTAAACGGTCTTACTTTAGGTGCACTAGACGTCACTGTTGGTCCTTTGGTTAACCTTTGGGGCTTTGGACCTGAAGCGCGTCCAGATGTGGTACCGACAGACGAAGAGCTAGCGGCTCGCAAAGCGAATACAGGTATCCATCATCTTTCTATTGAAGGCAATAAAATGTCTAAAGACATTCCGAACCTTTACGTTGATCTATCAACTATCGCAAAAGGTTGGGGTGTTGATGTAGTTGCGGATTACCTACAATCTGAAGGTATTCACAACTACATGGTAGAAGTTGGTGGTGAAATGCGTTTGAAAGGCATTAACCGTGAAGGTGTGCCGTGGCGTATTGCAATTGAAAAGCCAACCGTTGATGAGCGCTCAATTCAAGAAATTATTGAGCCGGGTGATATGGCAATTGCAACAAGCGGTGACTATCGTAATTACTTTGAGAGCAATGGTGTGCGATACTCTCACATCATTAACCCGCAAACAGGCAAACCAATCCATCATAAAGTGGTGTCTGTAACGGTACTGGATAAATCGTCGATGACGGCTGATGGTCTTGCAACTGGCCTAATGGTGCTAGGTGAAGACAAAGGCATGGAAATCGCGAACGAGAATAACATTCCTGTTTTCATGGTTGTGAAAACGGATGATGGTTTTAAAGAGCTGGCTTCGGAAGCATACAAGCCGTTCATGAAGAAATAACAACAGAAGTGAGCATGTCCTTATGAGTACATTTCTAATTACTTTTGCTGTCTTTGTTGCGGTGATTGCAGCGATGGCAGTAGGTTACATCTTCCAAAAGAAGGTTGTAAAAGGTAGCTGTGGTGGCCTTGGTGCAGTAGGCATCGAGAAAGTATGTAACTGCCCAGAACCATGTGATGCACGTAAAAAGCGTGAAGCCCGTGAAGCTGCGCGTGCTGAGAAGCTCGCAGCATGGGAAAAAGATCGCATTGCTTAATCGGCGATAACCAAAATAGAAAACCCAGCCTTGTCGCCTGTCTCTTATACACAAATCCCCAAGCTTGTAGCTTGGGGATTTTTTTTGAACTCTTTAACGTGTGTGCGATCTGATCACTTACTATTCCTCACTGAAACACTAAGATGACATATT
>NZ_JATABF010000042.1:0-54679 GCF_036533715.1 Vibrio sp. M260121
ATCAAACTCTTCAATTTAAGATTTTGTTCGGCTCAATGAATACTGAACATTACATAAGTAATGTTTGAATTGACTGTGCTGAATCTTTCGATTCAATGGTCACTTCGTTTCATTGAAACCTAATTTGATACCGAAGTATCTAATTGGATTATCATCAACGAGTGCCCACACAGATTGATAGGTCTATATTTTTAAAGAACTTTTCTAACTAACTCACCGCCTCAGCGCCTCGTCGTTAGGGGTGCATATCTTACGCTTCCCAATTTGAGAGTCAAGCATTTTTTCAAATTCTTTTTTCTCTCTTCCCGACTCGCTGTGTGACTTTCGTCTCACTCCGTGTCGGTGGATGCGCAGTATAGGGAATCCAGAAATGAGCGCAACCCTTTTTTTGAAAAAAACATTCCAAGCGGTTACTTATCCATCAAATGCGTAATATCTGCATATTTCTTCGTCACATTTGAGACATATCACAGCAATTGGTTGGAAAAACACCAACCATATACGTAAGATTCATGTGTCTATTTTGTTAATAGGCAGCCAATCTCTTTATCATCTATATGTAGTAATCAAAATGACGTCTAAAAAAAATCTGATCTTGTGTGCTGGGTTGGCGGTCATTGGGGGAATCATCTTCTCTCAGTTACCTGTGCCACCTGCCTTGAGCTTTGTTATCGGTGTTGTCGCTACTGCTTTTCTTTTTTCACTTTCTAGCAAAACACCTGTTCTTCAATCTTCGGATTCCGATCCTTCAACTAAAACGCTGTATGTCGGCAACCTTCCTTATAAGGCAAATGAGAGTCACGTTCGTGATTTGTTTGCTGAGTACGGACAGGTTTACGCGGTACGCTTAATGAAAGATAAGCGTACAGGTAAAAGAAGAGGGTTTGGTTTCGTAGTGATGGCAGCGGCAGATGCAAAACCTGCTATCGCTAAACTTAATGAGAAGGAATATATGGAGCGTACGCTTAAAGTGCGTATTGCAAACGACCCTAAACACCCGGAAGGCGGTAAACCTGAACAGGATTAAAGCCTAAGTTCGCCAAACAGGTATTCAGTGCATCTTCTTGCCAAGGAGGTGCACTGGCATAAATCTTCTTACTCCCCTCTTCTCTACTCTCTTGCTTCATGTCATTAAGCAATAATGCTTTCACACGACGCGCAATGGCTTCACCCGAATCAACTAACGTTACTTCACCACCCAATGCTTGATGTATTTCTTCTTTGATTAGAGGGAAGTGAGTACAGCCCAGTACTGCGACATCTACTTTATTACGCAGTGGGAGAAGAATGCTTTCCAGCTCTGAAAGAGAAATACTTTCACCACGCAGCTTTTCTTCTGCCATATCCACTAGTCGAGTCGAGCCTAATAACTCGACAGGTTTACCTTGAGCAAAGTCGCGAATCAGTTCATGGGTATATTGACGAGTCACTGTCGCTGGCGTAGCAATTAAACCAACGCCTTGAGAAGCAAGTAGTGATGCCGGCTTTATCGCAGGAACTACACCAACAACTGGGATAGATAGATTAGCACGCAGTGAAGGCAGCACTATGGTACTTGCGGTATTGCAGGCGATGACCACGATGTCAGCTTGATGCTCTTCGACCAACGCTGCCACCAGCTTATTAACGCGAGTAATCAACACATCTTGATCGAGCTCACCATACGGGTAGGCTTCGTTATCGAACAGATACAAGTAATCCATATGTGGCAGAAGTCGGTGGATTTCTTGGAAGACCGATAACCCTCCGACACCGGAATCAAACACTAGGACTTTTTTCTTACTTGATGCTCGCACGAGTCTTACCTGCAAATTAGAGACTCGGCGATCATACTGGTTAGATTTGTTTTGGCAATGCTTTGGCTTGGTATCTTTGATGACTGAATCGCTCCCCTATTTCCACTTCAAGCATAGTCAATTCTATATGTCCTTGAAATGAAGGGGTTGATGTCACCAATGTATGGAATTCGCCATTTTCTCCGCAGGGATCAATATGACCGGGGAATGACTCTATTAGTGCTTTGTCATACCAACGTCCACACCACTCAGACTGCAACACTTCTCCATCGGTCGTTACCAGCATGGTTTGAATGCCACGCTCGACAATTTCAATTGCTAACACCCTGCTCTCTTCTCCTAGCAAAGGGAAGACACACTCCCAACCAGCAGGCTCAATATAGCTACGTCGATAATCGGCGATACCATTACAAAACATATCGCCAAACGCGACCGCTTCTAAATTCAGTCCACTGTTTTGTAATGCATTAACGATAATCGATTGATAAATGTCGTTACTCGGGAAGACTTCTGGCAGCTCAATAGTAATGAGTGGAAGACCAAGTAAGTCTGCCTGCATTTGCACAACCTCTAATGGCGTCGCTTGGAAAGGCACTTCTTTATCAACGTAGGTGGTGTACAAGCCAACCACCTGATAAAGCGGATTCTCGTTTAGTCGCTCCAACGTTAGCGTAGAGTCTTTGCCACTCGACCAGCTGACCACGACACGTTTTGCTTTTGTCATTAACTTTCCTCGTTACCTATTTCCACTCGGACCTGACTCACAATAAGAAAGACCGCCGATGTGGCGGTCTTATTAGATTTGATTAGAAGCGGTAGTCTGCCGAAACAAAGTACTGGCGCCCTGGTGTCGCGTAGCCCACGTACATCTCGTAATCTTTATCAAAAGCGTTGCTTAGCTTCGCGTTGATATCCCAGTTTTGGTTTACTGCGTAAGAAGCCGTAAAGTTCCATAGGCTGTAGCTCGGCAACCTTGTGCTGCCATTAAAGCGTTCACCTTGGTAAAGATATTGCGAGCCCAACGTCCATTGGTCAAACGTCGCGTAAGCGTTCCACTTAGCACCACGCTTAGAGCGGTAAGCGAGTTGCGTATCTTCTGCGCCAGATTTATCGACAGGGTCTTTATAATCTAGGTAGAACTCATGAGATACGATATCTGTATCGAGTTTCACTTCTAGTTCGACACCCTTGATCTCAGCTTCACCAACATTTTGCATGCCAGCGCCTTCCCAAATCAACATGTTCTCAATTTGGTTGTAGTAACCCGTTACCGTCCAATCAACAATCGATACAGCACCAGATAGCGACAGCTCGGTATTTTCTGATTCTTCTGGTTTTAGGTTTGGCATTTCGTAGCCTGGGTAATACAAATCAACAAAGCTCGGCGCACGGAAAGCAGTACCATGGCTCAGGGTTAACTCATAACCTTCGTAAAAGCTCCAACCCGCAGCAGTTTGCCACGTGGTGTTGTTACCAAACTGGTTGTTGTCGTCATTACGTACACTTGCTTCTAACGTCCATACGTCATAAGCGTATTGAGCAATGGCGCTTATACCAAAGTTGGTTCTTGGGTTCTTTTCTGGATCGTAACTCTGGGAAGGTCCCCAATCACTTGGCGCAATGTAGCCCTTAGCGAGCTTTTCTGTGCGGTAGTCCAAACCACCACCAACGCTCAACTCTTCGTTTACGCTGTACGAGTTCAACCAAATCGCATTGAACTGCTCAATAGCAACGTGATCGCCGGTTGATTTGCTTTGACCTGATTTATGGTCATAGTTGTCTTGTTGGCCGTAAGCCAGTTTCAATTCAGATGAGTAAACGTCTTTGTTGTATTCCAACGACAGATCGGCGCCTACATACTCTACTTCACCGGTTTTCTTCTCGTGCTTATCAACCTTGCCCCATGCAGGATTACCATAGCTACTGTTGTCGTAGTCGTACTCATTGTTGTAAGCACTCACCCCAACATAACCAGATAAGTTGTCAGAAAAGTTTTGTTGGTAACCTAACTTCAGGTTGAGCGTTTCAAAGCCGTGCTCATCGCCATCATTTACACCCGGCAACGGTTTCACATTAAAACCATCGGTTTTCTCGTAACCTAGAACACCTTTAAAGTGTTTACCGTCACCTACCGGCTTAGAGACAACAAACGTCCCTTTCTTATGGTTATCCGACCCATAACCTGCGGTCACATGGCTCGCATCACTATCAATGTTCGCTCGAGTAATAATGTTGATTACGCCAGAAATCGCTTCTGAGCCATAAATAGAAGCACGCGCACCACGAATGTAGTCGATACGTTCAATAGAATTGATTGGAAACTGATTAAAATCGACGCCGCCCATAATCGCACGAGGCATACGAACCCCATCGACTAAAACAAGAACTTGGGATGAACTACCCCCTCGCACATAAATAGAGGCGGATTGACCACGTCCACCGTACTGGGCAACTTCAACACTCGGTAGTGTACGGAACACATCAAACAGACTGTTTGCTTGCAGGCGCTCAATATCTTCTTGAGTTACCGTAACGGTTTGTGCGAGAACCGCACCATCAATTTGCTGGAATCGGTTTGCGGTAACCACAACAGTTTCATCTGCGGAAACTTCTTGAGCGTGTAAATAAAAGGTAGGTGAAAGCAGCGATGCACACGTGATCGCAAGAAATGTTTTTCTCATTGTATTGTCCTAAATCGCGTAATTCCTACCGAGCCCTACTCATATTGAGCAGTCCAGTGCTGTGGCTCAGTTGCTGGCAGGTATTCGGACTTAAGAGCAAGGTTGTACCGCCTACTTGCTCGACTTCCCACATAAACTAATGCAGTGTCTTGTTGAGCGTTCGTTCTCTTTTACCGCTGCGCGTCAGTTCTGGATTTCCACCAGATTCCCATTTCAGCCATCTAGATTGCTAGATAGCACCAGCTTGGGGCAAATACTATTAAGCTATTGATTATTTGTCCAGCCAATATTACCCCTGACAATTGTAACGATTTGGTTCATTGGTGTATCAACTGACACAGAACACACTATCTTTAAATCAATTAGGGTACAAAACTGGACATCCTATTGAGATTGAATAAAATCTGCGCTCTTAAATTGAATGCACCATAAAAGGTAAGATCATGGCTACTCTTGATGTAAACCCACAACGCTACCAAGAACAACTGGCTGAAAAAGTCGAACGTCTGAACGATATGTTCGCGCCATACAACGTGCCAGAACTGGAAGTGTTTGAATCACCAGAGCAGCACTACCGCATGCGTGCTGAGTTCCGCGTTTGGCATGAGGGTGAAGACCTTTACTACATCATGTTCAATCAAGAAACTCGTGAGAAATACCGCGTTGACCAATTCCCAGCAGCAAGCCGTCTGATCAACGACCTGATGCCACTACTAGTTGAAGCGATGAAAGACAACGAATCGCTACGTCGTAAACTGTTCCAAGTGGACTTTCTATCAACGCTTAGCGGTGAGATTCTGGTTTCACTGCTTTACCATCGCCAGCTTGATGAAGAGTGGATTGAAAACGCGAAAGCCCTTAAGCAGCGTTTGAATGATGAAGGCTTCAACCTAAACATCATTGGTCGTGCTCGTAAAATGAAGATTGTCCTAGACCGTGACTACGTGATCGAGAAGCTAGACGTAAATGGTCAAAGCTACATCTACCAACAAGTAGAAAACAGCTTCACTCAACCAAACGGCAAAGTCGCTGAGAAGATGCTGGAATGGGCAGTCGACTGTACTCAAGAAAGCACTGGTGATCTCCTAGAGCTTTACTGTGGTAACGGTAACTTCTCTTTGGCGCTGGCACAAAACTTCGACCGCGTTCTTGCAACTGAATTAGCGAAGCCATCTGTGGTTTCTGCGCAATACAACATTGCAGCGAACGAGATTGATAACGTACAAATCCTACGTCTATCAGCAGAAGAGTTTACTCAAGCAATCGAAGGTAAGCGTGAATTCCGCCGCCTACAAGATGCAGGTGTGGATCTGAAGAGCTACAACTGTAATACGATTTTTGTCGATCCACCACGCTCAGGTATGGATGTCGACACTTGTAAGATGGTGCAAGGTTACGAGCGCATCATGTACATCTCTTGTAACCCAGAGACACTTAAAGAGAACTTGGACATTCTATGCGAAACCCACAACGTGACGCGTTTTGCTCTGTTTGACCAATTCCCTTACACGCACCACATGGAAGCAGGTGTACTGTTGGAACGTAAAGCGTAATCAACCAGCATCAAACATAAAAAAAGCGAGCTCATGGCTCGCTTTTTTGTTGGATTCGTTTTGCTTATTCAGCGGTGGTCTTCTTTTCCATGAAACCCAGCTTCTTACCGATCCACGCTAGGAGAATCATTGAAACCAGAATAGCGAAGAAGTTAGAGCCTGCTTCTGGGTATTGCGCTTTAATAAACGCAGAGTGACCAAATGCACCTACGAAGAAACACGCCAGACCAACAAGTGGGATATCTTCTGATACTGGGTTGTTAAGGTATTCTTGGTACAGCGCCTGTACAGCTAGCACGAGTGCAATCAGAGGGAAGATTGAAAAAGATACTTCGCTCATGGTCAACCATGACAACAAAGCATCACCACACATACCTGCAACCAGTGCCAAAATCAGCGTTTTCTTTTCAGATTTATTTCCATTCGACATTATTCTATCCCGCCTTTTAATCGGTTACGTTCACGTTCTTTGCGATACCAATAGGCCCCTTTGGCTATCATTCGCAATTGCATGATCAATCGCTCGGCGAGTTCATCGCGCTCGCGTCGATCTAAATCTAAAGCTTCCGCACCAGAGCTAAACACCAAAGTAACCGACGCCTCTGCTTGAGTGAACGCCTCTTCTTTGGTCATGCCGGTGCTCATTAAGTACTCAGTTAATTCTGCCGCAAAATGCTGAATTTCTCGAGCGACGGCAGTACGAAATTCAGAGGAAGTGCCGGAGCGCTCACGCAACAATAAGCGGAAAACGTTAGGACTACTTTCAATGAATTCCATGAAGGTTTCAACTGAAGTTCGAATCACACTGCCTTCTTTGACAATACGCTGACGCGCCTGACGCATCAGCTGTCGCAACAACAAACCACCTTCATCAACCATGGTTAAGCCCAGCTCGTCCATGTCTTTGAAGTGACGGTAAAAAGAAGTCGGTGCAATTCCTGCCTCTCGGGCAACCTCACGCAAGCTCAGATTGGAAAAGCTGCGATCCGCACTGAGTTGATTAAATGCCGCATCGATCAACGATCGACGTGTTTTTTCTTTTTGCTGCGCGCGGATTCCCATCGATTTCATTCTTTAACTTGCTCTTTTTCTATTGGGTACGAGAGCTTCAATATAACGCATATCGCCCCCACGTATAAAGCGACGTTATCTGCCGATAAGCGGCGAGCACGTTACTATCGCCATGCATCTAATTGCAATCGCCTCACTTCAAATAGTAGACATACAGCATACCAATTAGTTCTTTTGGGCGATTCTGCGTGATCACTTCCACTCTCTAGCAGGCATTACGTGTTCCCAATAGAGTAAATGAGTTAAAATCCCGCTACAGCAATGTTAAGCAAATATAACAAGGAAGACATCATGGCGCATGCTAATCACTATGACGTGATCGTAATTGGTAGTGGCCCGGGCGGTGAAGGGGCGGCGATGGGATTGACCAAAGCCGGACTGAATGTTGCCATCGTAGAAAAGGAAAGCAGTGTTGGTGGCGGTTGTACGCACTGGGGAACCATACCATCCAAAGCATTGCGTCACGCAGTTAGCCGTATCATTGAATTCAATAGCAACCCGTTATTCTGCCGCAATAACACCAGCCTTCATGCAACATTTTCTGACATTTTAGGTCATGCAAAATCGGTAATAGATAAACAGACTCGACTTCGTCAGGGCTTTTATGATCGCAACTCATGCACACTGTTGTTTGGTACAGCCCGCTTTATCGATAACTACTCCATCGCCGTCATGCAAAGTGATGGTACGGAAGAAGTATACTCAGCAGATAAATTTGTTATCGCCACGGGATCTCGTCCATATCAACCAAATGATGTCGACTTCTTGCATGAACGCATCTACGACAGTGACTCTATCTTGAGCCTGAAACACGATCCTCGCCACATCATCATTTACGGCGCGGGCGTGATTGGTTGTGAATACGCATCAATCTTCCGTGGTCTAGGTGTGAAGACCGACTTGATTAACACTCGCGACCGTCTGCTCTCCTTCCTAGATAACGAAGTCTCAGATGCATTGTCTTACCACTTCTGGAACAGTGGCGTGGTAATTCGTAACGATGAAACGTTCGAGAAAATCGAAGGCACAGAAGATGGTGTTATCGTGCATCTTCAATCTGGCAAGAAGATGAAAGCCGACTGCCTACTGTATGCCAACGGTCGAACGGGTAACACAGACAAACTCAACTTACCTGCGGTTGGACTTGAAGGTGATTCGCGCGGACAGCTCAAAGTGGATGGTAACTACCGTACAGAGGTGGAACACATCTACGCCGTCGGTGATGTGATTGGCTACCCTAGCCTAGCGAGTGCAGCGTATGACCAAGGTCGTTTCGTGGCACAAGCCATCACTAAAGGACAAGCTGACGGCAATCTGATTGATGACATCCCAACGGGTATCTACACCATTCCAGAAATCAGCTCAGTAGGCAAAACTGAGCAAGAACTGACTGCGGCGAAAGTGCCTTACGAGGTGGGACGCTCTTCATTTAAGCACTTAGCTCGTGCGCAGATTGCAGGTAAAGACATCGGCAGCTTGAAAATCCTCTTCCATCGCGAAACCAAAGAGATTCTTGGTATTCACTGCTTTGGTGAGCGCGCCGCGGAAATCATCCACATCGGTCAGGCCATCATGGAACAAAAAGGTGAAGCCAATACGATTGAATACTTCGTCAATACCACCTTCAACTACCCGACGATGGCAGAAGCGTATCGCGTAGCGGCGCTAAACGGTTTGAACCGATTATTCTAATTCAATTGGGTTGCCATGATCCAAAAGCTAAAACAGCAGGTTTCGACCTGCTGTTTCTATTTGAGTGACTAGGCAAGAAAACTTCCCTTACGCCATTGATAAAAGAAGATAGCGCCGAGTCCAATCCCTCGCATTGCCATGAAACTGGTCATCGCAAACCATAGTGCATGGTTTTGCCAGCCAGAGAACAAAAAGAAGATTGCAAAGAAGCAGCAAGTCGCCACGAACATACTGTTTCGCATGTCTTTACCTTTGGTGGCACCAACAAAAATGCCATCAAACAGGAAGCACCACATCGACGCCAATGGCATGACCACCAGCCACGGCAGATATACCGCCGCTTGCTGCTGCACCGCTTCAATCGAAGTGATCATGGCGATCAAGTGCGATCCCGCCAAACCAAATACCGCAGTCAAACCTAAACAGATGATAAGGCTCCAAAAGAAAGTACCAATCAACGAAGCACTGAGCTGCGCTCGGTCTTTGGCACCAATCGCTTTGCCAACCATGGCTTCCATGGCATAAGCAAAACCGTCCATGCCATAGGAAATCATCATCAAGAAACTCATCAATACCGCATTGGCCGCAACCACATCATCACCAAAGCTCGCACCTTGGAAAGTCATAAAGCTAAACGTAGCTTGTAAACATAGCGAGCGTAAGAAGATATCGCGATTGAGTTTTACGAACCGCCCTAGCCCATGTTGAGTATCGGTTAGCAGGCTCTTAGGTGATGGCAACAGACGGGCACACCACGTCCTCCATACACACATCAAGCCAAACGCCATGCCAGAGTAATCAGCAATCACTGAGGCTAGCGCTGCCCCTTCAACTTTCCAACCCAAACCAATCACAAACAGTAAATCGAGCGCAATATTGGTCACGTTGGTGATGATCACCATCCACATTGGGGCTTTGGAGTTTTGCGTTCCGAGTAGCCAGCCCAACAAGACAAAGTTCATCAGCGCAGCGGGGGCACTCCACACTCGGATAGAGAAATATTGCATGCCGTAGTGCTTCACTTCAGCACTGGCATCACTCCAACCAAATATCAGATCCGCGATCGGGTTATGGGCAATAAGGAAGACTAACGCAAACAGCAGTGCCATCAGTGAGCCTTGCATAAACACCAAAGCAAGTTGTTTTCGGTCTTCACCACCATAGGACTGCGCCGCTAATCCAGTGGTCGACATACGTAAAAAGCCAAGCAACCAAAACGTCACACTGATCATGGTGCTACCAAGCGCAACACCACCTAGATACCAAGCGTGTTCAAGGTGACCGATCACCGCAGCGTCAACCAAGCCCAATAGTGGAACAGTAATATTCGACAGCACCATAGGGATAGCGAGCGCTAACACTTGGCGATGCACTTGAGGATTCGATAAAGGAGAGAAGATAGAGTTTGTCACAGGCACCTCGTTGTTTAGATCAGCGAGTGTACCTGAGTGTTCAATGCCTAGCCAATTACCACTTGATGTGAACGAGAACTGGCGTGAGACGATGCTTCAACATTGGGATCTTATTCAGCCAGCGCTGCCATGCTTTCCAGCGTGAGCAAAATCGGTCGAATGGCGAGAAGGCTTTGACCCATTGCGCCCATGGCAGCCAATGCAGTACTTGTTGTGCTGGTGCTTCAAAACCATGTGCATACGTATCTGAGCCGAGCTTCTGACCCCATTTACTTTCGGTTAAGTCACCTGCTAGTACCATGCACACTTCTGCCGATACAAAATGACGACCCAGAGTTTGGATGAAAGTCGCAACGCGCGATTCATCACAATCGAGTAAAGCCATCTCACACAGAATCAATACTGGTGCTTTTTCAGGAATGCGCAGTTCATCTAACCAATTCATGTCTTCTACGCTGCCACAACGATGCTCGTAGCGTTCGTTTTTATGAAACAATCGCTGACGCCAAACCAGATTCTCGGTGACATCCAGTTCAATCCAGTGACAACGACCATTGTCCAAACGGTAGAAACGCGTATCTAAGCCCGCACCAACGTTAATGATCCAAGCGTCTGAGTGTTGTTGAAGAAAGTGACTAACCTGCTGATCGCACAGCTGAGTTAAAGTCACGTGCAGCAACTGCTTCTGATCGACGTCGCCACTGATGCAATCTGGTGCCATCTTGCAGCTCAAGCACGCTTTTGCAGCGATCGGATCGTACACCAAGCCGTTATCAACCAAGCTTTCGCGGCTACGCAAAAACAACGGTTTCAACAGATGATTGGGTACGTGATGTTGAGGCTTGGACATGGGCATTTCCTTGCGCCGAAAAGAAAATGGTTAAATGGAATTAGATGATAATAAATCTCAATATCACTTGCAAGTTTTAACGCAACAGCCAAACGCTCTGAATCAGTGCGAGCGTAACTATGCTCGGAAGAAAAGAAATATGCTTTGAAGAAAATAAAAGTGGGAATAGAAAGTGCAGAAAACACAAAGCCCAGCAGAACGCTGGGCTTTATTAGAATGCTTGAGGTAAGAAACCTACATCCAGTCAGTGTTACGGATGATGCCAACCGCCAGACCTTCAATCGTCAGGTGTTGCGATGTTAGGTCAACTTGGATTGGTGAAAACTCTTCATTCTCTGCATGCAGTAGAACTGTAGAACCTTTACGCTCTAAACGCTTCACCGTCACATCATCATCAACACGTGCAACCACAACTTGACCGTCGCGCACATCTTGAGTTTTGTGCACAGCCAGCAAGTCGCCGTCCATAATACCGATGTCTTTCATACTTTCGCCATTTACGCGAAGTAGGAAGTCTGCTTTTGGTTTGAACATCGCAGGATCCACTTGGTAGTGAGACTCCACATGCTCTTGAGCCAGAATCGGCTCACCAGCAGCAACTTGACCAATCAAAGGCAGACCTTGATCGTCGTTTGCCGCATCTTCAAGTAGGATTCGGATCCCGCGAGATGCGCCTGGAATAATTTCAATCGCTTGTTTACGAGCAAGCGCTTTTAGGTGTTCTTCTGCGGCATTCGCAGAGCGGAAGCCAAGCTCACGCGCAATCTCTGCACGAGTTGGTGGCATTCCGGTGTCTTCGATTTTGCTTTTAATCAAATCGAAGACTTGTTGTTGGCGTGGCGTTAACGGCTTCATATGTCACCTGTCTTTTTATACAGTTAACTGTGAGTATATCCAGTAAATGGACAAATGAAAACCCAATTGGTTGTTTTTTAATTTATTTGCGCCAGTTTCAGATCCTACCCACAAACCTTAAGCGAACATGCGTTTTAAACACGAAACAACCAATTCGTCTAATGAAAGCAACAACCCAGGGGTTAGACTAATTTCCGCTCAATAAAATTAAAAGGTTTGACCAGTTTCTGGTATCCTTGCTGCGCTTAAAATTTATCGCCTAGGCTTATTTCTATTGCCGTATCTATTTCCTTTCCTATAGAAGATGGGGAAGCGGACGCAGAAATAAGGTTAGGCTTGTTTGAATACCTATTGAGGCTGTGAACTTTATGTCTTCTGGACAATCATTTTCACGTTCATTACTAAAACTACCTTTATCGGTAATGGTAAAGGGCACCACAATCCCATCGAATCCGATTGATGATCTCAACATCGACCTCACTAAACCGATTGTGTATGCCTTGCCGTTCCGTTCGAACGTGGATTTGCTGACACTGCAAAAACAAGCTTTGAGTCTTGGTCTGCCTGACCCGCTCAGTCCATTGGAAATCAATGGAAAGACATTAACTCGTTACGTGTTTATCGCGTCTCGTCCAACCGTGATGAGCAACGATAACGATGTACCAAGCGAGTCTGTTTCTCTGTTTACAGAGTTACTAGAACTGCACAAACTCGACAGCGAGCTAGACGTGCAAATGATCCCAGCAACTGTGCTTTGGGGTCGTAAGCCTGGTAAAGAAGAAAACCATAAGCCGTACCTGCAACCAATGAATGGTCCGCAAAAGGCAAAAGCGGTCATGGCAGCTGGTCGTGACTGTTTGGTGCGTTTTAGCCCAGTGGTTTCACTGCGTTACATGGCAGACTCTCACGGTACCGACAGCGCTATTGCACACAAGCTAGCGCGCGTTGCACGTATCCACTTCTCTCGTCAGAAGCTTGCGGCATCCGGTCCAAACCTGCCTCAACGCCAAGTGCTGTTTGCACGCTTAATGAAATCGCCAGCGATTGAAAAAGCGATTGAAGACGAAGCGCAAAGCAAAAACATTTCTATCGAGAAAGCACGCAAAGAAGCCCATGACATCATGGATGAGATTGCAGCTGACTTCTCTTATGGTTTGGTGAAAAACGGCGACCGTATTCTTGGCTGGTTGTGGACGAAGCTATACCAAGGTCTGCACATCAACAACGCTTCAACCGTTCGTCGCCTAGCGCAAGATGGTCATGAGATCGTGTACGTGCCATGTCACCGCAGTCACATGGACTACCTACTGCTTTCTTACGTTCTGTACCATGAAGGTATGGTGCCACCGCATATCGCTGCGGGTATCAACCTGAACTTCTTCCCAGCGGGTCCAATCTTCCGTCGTGGTGGTGCTTTCTTTATTCGTCGTAGCTTTAAAGGCAACAAGCTGTACTCAACTATTTTCCGTGAGTACCTATCAGAGCTGTTTGCTAAAGGTTACTCGGTAGAGTACTTCAGTGAAGGTGGTCGTTCACGTACTGGTCGTCTGCTTCAAGCAAAAACCGGTATGTTGGCAATGACGATTCAAGCCATGCTACGCGGTCTAAACCGTCCAGTAACACTAGTGCCTGTGTACATCGGTTACGAGCACGTCATGGAAGTGGGTACTTACGCCAAAGAGCTTCGCGGTTCACGCAAAGAGAAAGAGAACGCAGGTCTTGTGTTGCGTACTCTGCGTAAGCTGCGCAATTTTGGTCTTGGTTACGTTAACTTCGGTGAGCCAATTCAACTAAACCAATACCTAAACGAACATGCGCCAGAATGGACGAAAGACATCGATCGCATGGGCGGCAGCAAACCACAATGGATGAACCCTGTGGTGAACGGTCTGGCAAACAAGATGATGACGCACATTAACGATGCGGCAGCGACTAACGCGCTTACTCTATGTGCGACCGCGCTGTTGGCGTCTCGTCAGCGTGCATTGTCTCGTGACTCTCTAATCAACCAGATTGAATGCTACCTGAAGCTACTTAAGAACAACCCATACTCAAACACTTCAACGGTTCCAACAGAAACGGCTGAAGAGTTGGTGGATCACGCTATCTCACTTGATAAGTTTGTGATTGAAACAGACACCATGGGTGACATCATTTCGTTGGATCGTAGCCAGTCGATTTTGATGACTTACTACCGCAACAACATCATTCACTTGTTCGCCCTACCATCATTGATTGCTCAGATGATTATTCGTCAACGCAACGTGACCGTAGAGAAGATTCAAGAAAACGTCGCTCAAATTTATCCATTCCTGAAAAAAGAGCTATTCCTAAGCTACAAGGAAGAAGAGTTGAACGAGCTGGTCGTGAAGATTTTGAACGAGTTCATTGAACAGAAGATGGTTTGCCAAGATGGTGACAAACTGGAAATTAACCAGTCAAACAACCAATCATTGGTTCTGTTGGGTCGTACTATCACAGAAACACTGCAACGTTACTCCATCGCGATGAACCTACTGGTGGCAGACCAAGAGCTGGGTAAATCTGACCTTGAGCAGAAGAGCCAAGATATTGCGCAGCGTTTGGGTCGTCTGCACGGCATCAACGCACCAGAGTTCTTCGATAAAGGCGTATTTACTGCAATGTTCAATACGCTGAAAGAGCAACAATACCTAGATAGCGACGGTAACTGTGACCTTGAGAAGACACAGCAATTTGCCAAACTGCTATTTACCCTGCTTTACCCAGAAGTGAAGTTGACCATCGAAGAGAGTATCCACCAGCTGCAAGCATAGTTCGCTTAAGCTCGATATTCATCTCGACAAAAACACAAAAGGCATCCAATCGGATGCCTTTTTTCTATCTGAGTGTCTGTACTATGCCGTTACCAGAAAGCGATAACCAGACCGACCGCAATCACCATTCCCACATAGTTATTGTTAAGGAAGGCTCTGAAACACAAGTCGCGATCTCGATGGCGAATCAAATGTTGCTGGTACACAAATAATGAAGCAGCCACCAGAATCGTCCAGTAGTAGCTTTGGCCAAGTTCATAGTGCTGACCAAGTAGTACCAACATCGCCAAGGTAATCAACTGTAGAACGCCAATCACCAGCTTATCGTGGCGACCAAACAAGATAGCCGTTGATTTGATGCCAATCTTTAAATCATCATCTCGGTCGACCATCGCGTATTGAGTGTCGTAGGCGATCGTCCATAAAGCATTAATCGCAAACACAAACCACACAATCAAAGGCAATTCGCCTGTTTGTGCTGCCCACGCCATCGGAATCGCCCAACTAAAAGCCAAACCTAAAAACAGCTGAGGCAAATGGGTGTAACGCTTCATAAATGGATAAATGAACGCTAAAAAGATGCCCGCAAAGGAGAGCTTGATCGTCAGTGGGTTCATGGTCAGCACTAATAAGAAAGAGCTGATACCCAAAACCAAAAACAGACCAATCGCTTCTTTCGAGGTTACTTTACCCGATGGTAAAGGACGCTGTTTAGTGCGTTTCACATGCCCATCAACTTTACGGTCGGCAAAGTCGTTAATCACACAACCGGCACTACGCATTAGGAACACGCCTAGCACAAACACGATGAGTACATTCCAACTTGGTATGCCTTGGGCGGCAATCACAAGTGCCCAAACCGTCGGCCACAATAACAAGAGTGAGCCAATTGGGCGGTCCATTCGCATCAGTTGCCAATATGCTTTGGCTTTGTCTGCGGACATTTACACCTTCTCCTTAGCGTAAACTGGTGAATTTGGTAAGAATAACTCAGCAACCAGCATGGGTTTGTGATTCATCCACAGTCTTGAGCGTCGCGCTAAAAAGCGCCCCTGTGGCAAAGTAACCCATCCCATTTGCAGAGCATCGCGTTCAACGTTATCGGCGCTGAACACAGTTAAACCCAGCGGGATATCTCCTTGCTGAGCTAAGTCATATTGTTGATCGACCAAGGTTGAACGAGGAATGAGCGTGCGGCCAATGACCCAATCCGTATTGTCGCCACATAAAATCACCTCTCTCAGTAGGCAATCTTGCTCAGACAATAGCTGGCTCTCATCCTGTTTTAACGTCTTGGCTGTGACGATCTGATTGTGCAGCAATTCCACTGTTAAGCGTTGGCAATGCTGACCTAAACGACGTGACAAAGAGCCCTGTTCTTCAAGCCAATGCTTGGCGAATTCGCTAGGGAATTCAAAATCTTCGGGGTTTTGCCACTCTACTTCCAATAAAGAAGTAAGATAGAGTGATGTCGGCTGATTCATACTAGTATTCAATTGGAGGCTTTATGCGTACAATAAAGCAACAACTTACCGTCTTATTGAAACCGTAAGTTCCGTTATTTGTTTTAGACGGTCTATTGTATCAAGACTGAAGCGATTCGAATATCGCGATCCAGAGAAAGAAAAGTTAGAAATATGTACAAACGTTATGTAGCCCAAATTATTTTCGCGCTAAGTCTGCTTATTTCAGCACCAAGTTGGGCTGAATCAGAAGAAGCTGCACCTAAGTTAGCCTACTTCACGCTAGAACCCGATTTGACCACAAACTTCTACACCAAAGGCAACAAACTGGGCTATGTGCAAGTACGTATCGACATCATGGTCATGAGCCAACAAGACCTTGCGGTTGTAGAACATCATCAACCTCTGATCCGCGATGCGGTGATTGAGCTTCTAGGTAAACAAACAGAAGATACGATCAAGTCTTTGTCTGGCCGTGAAGATCTGCGCAAAACCCTGGTGAAAGAGCTCAACGAGACCTTGCTGCCAGAGACTGGCAAAACCATCATTGCTGATTTGCTGTTTACCAAATACCTTTACCAATAATGTGAACAGCTAAAGCTGACGAGCTGCTCCTATTAAACGAAAGACAGATAAACAAAAGACCACCGATTGGTGGTCTTTTGTTGGTATCTGTAAATCATTAACTCAGGAGGCTTGTTGGTATTTCTGTTTACCAGAATCAAACAACGCTATCGCCATACCAGAAAGTAAGCCAACTAAGTGGGCCGTGTTGGCAATCGCCATAAATGACTGAACAAAACCAAGCACTAGCCACACCAACATAAAGCCAATAATAGGTTTAGGCAGTGTTAAACCGAGATGTGGGCAACGGTAGCCAAGGATCCACAAGTAACCAAGCAGCGCATAAACCACACCAGATAAACCACCGAAGTTTGCCCCTTCTACATAAAACTGCCCCGCACCAGATAGTGCTGCAGAGATAAAGAAGATTTGCAGTAACTTACCAGAACTCAAACGGCGCTCGATATCCCCGCCCAATTGCCACCACCACAAGAGGTTGAACACAATATGGGTAACAGAGAAGTGCAGCAGTGCATGACTAACCCAACGCCAGAGTTGCCACTGTTGTCCTTCGAAAGCTGGGAAATGGAGCAGAGCAAACACGCCATCACCAAAACCGAACATCTGCAAAAAGTAGATAACTGTACAAACAGCCATGATCAGTAAGGTCACTGGCCCAGCTTTGGCCTTCACCATGCCCATGATACTCGGGCTGGAGTAATGAAATTTGCTCTTACGCGAATCGGCAACGTCCCACGAGGCGGCGCTGTATTTTGAAGCAGAGGGATTGTCCAAGAACTGTTTAAGCTCAGCTTCGACTTCAATTTCATGCTGCGCGTCCGTCAGCCAAAGAGCAAATTGCCCTTCACCTTCTGGCATCATCTGGATATCTATCTTGCGCGATGCCATGTAATCAATGAAGGCTTGCGCCATACGTGGATTATTTAACGTTACCAATCTCTTCATTAACTTCTCACTATCGGTAGTTCTGCTCGTTGCCAGGCTTCAAAGCCACCATCCACACTGTACACCTGTTCGAAGCCTTGGTTAACCAAATATTGCGCCGCACCTTGGCTACTGATGCCGTGGTAGCACATCACTAGGATTGGTTGTTCGAATTCCACATCGTTCATGAAAGGAACGATCGAATCATTAGTCAGATGAAAAGCGGACTCGGCATGCGCCACAGCAAAAGATTGTGGGTCACGAATATCAACAAGCTTTGCTTCACCTTGTTCGAGCAATGCTTGAGCGCCTTGTACATCGATATGTTGAAACTGGTCCATTTACTTTCTCTATGTCGTTTTCGTTATTGACGCCATTGTAACCTATCCAAAGCCAAACTTAGACACAGAGATAGTCAGGGCATTAAACGCTGTACACATTCGCACCGTTTGTGGATAAATCTGTGAATTGCGTTGATAAAGTGTATTTGGATCATTTGATCCACAATATGTAGTAATGATCTTGATCTAACTGTGTGTATATTCACAACTATCCCCAAACCAAAAACTGCTTCAAAGCCTTATTTTGTCCGGCTTTCGAACAGTTGATGAATAATTACTTCACAGAGTTATGCACAGGTAGCACAGATAAATTAGATCGCAAACGCTGTCTACTTTCGATCGAAAATAAAAAAGCCGAGATCACATGATCTCGGCTTTCTATGAAAATCTTACTTGAGATTAGAAGCGAAAGTTAGAACTCACCAACAGCAAGTTTCAATTTCTTCATCGCGTTCTTTTCTAGCTGACGAATACGCTCAGCAGAAACACCAAACTCATCCGCAAGGTCTTGCAAGGTTGCTTTCTCATCATCTAACCAACGAGAACGAACAATGCGCTGGCTGCGCTCATCTAGACTTGCAAGTGCATGGCCTAGACGGTTGTTGGTGTGTGTTTCCCAGTTCGCAGCTTCAATGTTATCGGCAACATCAGAAGACTTATCTTCTAGGTACACCATTGGCGCCGTGTACGAGTTTGCGCTGTCGTCATCGTCCATTGGCATATCAAACGTAGAGTCTACAGCCGCTAGACGAGATTCCATTTCGCGAACTTCAGAAGGCTCAACACCTAGCTCACGTGCAACGGTTTCTACCTCACCGTTGTTGAACCAACCTAGACGCTTTTTCGACTTACGTAGATTAAAGAACAACTTACGCTGTGCTTTGGTTGTCGCGATCTTAACGATACGCCAGTTACGCAGCACGTATTCATGGATCTCAGCTTTGATCCAGTGAACAGCGAAAGACACCAAACGCACACCTACTTCTGGGTTGAAGCGCTTAACAGCCTTCATAAGACCGATGTTGCCCTCTTGCACTAGGTCTGCCATCGGCAAGCCATAGCCTGAGTAGCCACGAGCAACGTGAACAACGAATCGTAGGTGTGACAAGATCAGGCCTTTCGCCGCATCTATCTCACCGTTGTAGTGTAATCTTTCTGCCAGCCCACGCTCTTCTTCTGGTGTCAGCATTGGGTAGCTGTTTACAGAACGGATATAGCTATCAAGGCTATCTTGCGTGACTAGAGCCATCGGATACGCTTCTTTTGTCATTCAATTCCTCATCAATCTCTGATCTGGAGCATTACATTGCAATTTAGCTTGGCCATCTTGAACTCAAAATGAACAAGTTTCAAGAAGGGCGAGTAATTATCCATAAACAAATAGTCTATACAAGGGGTAAAAATTAGCTTGTGCTAATAAATTCCAAGTATAAGACCTTTATCACCTAAACTGGTTCAATTTCTTTCAGGTGACGCTGCGCGGATACTCGAGCGGCAATACAACCTAATAGACTACCAGTCATAATTAGTAGCAGAGATTCATCCCAACTCAAGCCAATCAATCGGAATTGACTGTCGTAAAGCGAGGCTAATTGCTCAACCGCATTGTTCATAACAACCGTAATCAACGCCGTCACTAGCCACGCAATGCTTGCCCCAAGCACACCGAACCACATGCCAGTGTATAAGTAAGGGCGCAGAATGAAACTGTCGGTTGCACCAATCAGCTTCATGGTTTGAATCTCTTCTTTGTTCGCCAGCACATTAAAGCGCAATGTATTGCCGACGATTAAAAATACAGCACCCAACATCAGCACTGTCAGGGTGATGACAATAATGCTAGCAAGGGTTTTTATCGCATCAAGGCGTGCTAGCCAGTCTTCATCGAGCCTAACGTCGGTAACGTCTTGTTGCTCACGAACTTCTTTAGCAAGCGACTGAATATCACTTTTTTGTTCTGAATCTGGCGTAATCACCAACACACCAGGGAGCGCGTAACCACTCAATAAGCTCAACGCTTGGTCAAAGCCGGCGTATTGGCTTAGATCAGATAGACCCTGTTGCGGCGAAATATATTCCACCTCTTTTACCAAAGGCCAAGTTTCAATCTGATCTTTTAGCACCATCACTCGCGCGTCAGGCATGCCTTCGACTAAGTAAGCACTCACTTGAGATGGCGACGCGACGTCTTGCGCAGCACTCGCCACGTTTTTACCCAGCAAATACAAACAAGCCGGCATCGCTAACGCTACCGAGATTACAGCCAAGGTAAGAATGTTACCTAATGGACGACGCCATAATGCGCCAAAAGAAGATTTTGCTTGTTTTACATGGACAGAGAAAAAACCATCGGTATTTGCACGCTTGGCACTGCGACCTTTCCCTTTTTTCTGGGTGCGCTTGTTACCTACCATAGTCTTCTACCTCACTTAGGAAGCCTTGGTTCAATTCAAAATGGCGATATTGTGGGCGAGTGTTCACTAACCCGATATCGTGCGTCGCAAGCAGGATCGTTACGCCAGCACGATTAAATTCTTCAAACAGTCGTAACACACGGTTAGACAGTTCAGGATCTAGGTTACCAGTCGGCTCATCGGCCACCAGTAAGGTTGGTCGGTTTACGACTGCACGCGCAATACCAACGCGTTGTTGCTCACCACCCGAAAGTTGGCTTGGCAAACAACGGGCTTTATCCAGCAAGCCCGTTTTATCCAACGCCGCAGAAACACGGCGTTTGATTTCGTTTTCAGAAATCGATTCGATGCGCATCGGCAGTGCAACGTTATCGAATACACTGCGATCCATTAAGAGACGGTGATCTTGAAAAACAATCCCGATGTTGCGGCGCAAAAACGGAATGTCTTTGTTTGAGATACGAGTAATGTCATGACCATTGAAGTGGATTTTGCCATCCGTTGGTCGCTCTATCGCGCATATCAGTTTCAACAAGGTACTTTTACCTGCCCCGGAATGCCCGCCTAAAAACGCCATTTCTCCGCGTCGAAGGTGAAAGTCGACTTTCTGTAAGGCTTGTCGACCACCTCGGTAAGCTTTGCTCACTTGCTGAAATTTGATCACCGTTGATTTCCTCTAACTCTTGTTACTCTTCACGACTAAACAGAGCGTCAATGAACTCTTGAGTTTCAAATGGACGCAAGTCTTCGATGCCTTCGCCTACACCAATGTAGCGAATTGGAATTTCGAACTGATCAGCGATAGCGAAGATCACGCCACCTTTCGCTGTACCATCCAGCTTAGTCAATGTAATCCCGGTTAGAGGGGCAA
This sequence comes from Vibrio sp. M260121, assembly GCF_036533715.1. Lineage (NCBI taxonomy): Bacteria > Pseudomonadati > Pseudomonadota > Gammaproteobacteria > Vibrionales > Vibrionaceae > Vibrio > Vibrio sp. M260121. The sequence goes on from NZ_JATABF010000042.1 coordinate 21,304, forward strand.
CATCGCTGAAAAGTTTCGCTTGGCTAATCGCATTTTGGCCTGTGCCTGCGTCTAGCGTCAGCATGATCTCGTGTGGCGCTGAGTCATCAATCTTCTTCATTACACGTACAATCTTACGCAGCTCTTCCATTAGGTTGGCTTTGTTTTGTAGACGACCTGCAGTATCGGCAATCACGACATCGACGCCACGCGCTTTTGCCGCTTCAATCGCATCATAGATAACCGAGGCACTGTCCGCGCCAGTGTGCTGAGCAATCACAGGAACGTTGTTACGCTCGCCCCAAACTTGTAGTTGCTCTACGGCTGCGGCGCGGAAAGTATCGCCCGCTGCAAGCATGACTTTTTTACCTTGGCTTTGGAATTGCTTCGCTAGCTTACCGATTGTCGTTGTCTTACCAACACCATTCACACCGACCATTAAGATAACGTAAGGCGTTTTGTTGGTATCGATCTCAAGCGGTTGCTCTACTTTAGATAGGATTTCGGCCATCTCTTCTTTTAGCAAGCCGTAAAGCGCTTCGCCATCTTTCAAATCACCGCGAGAGGCTTTCTCTGTCAGGTTATTGATGATTTTCGTGGTGGTATTCATACCCACGTCGGCGATAAGCAACTGTTCTTCTAATTCTTCGAAAAGGTCTTCATCGATTTTTTTACCGCTGAACAAACCGAAGAAACCCGCACCAATGTTTGCCTTGGTGCGACTGAGGCTGCGCTTAAGGCGAGCAAAGAAGCTTTCGGTTGGCTTTTCTTGTTCTTGGACACGAGGCGCAACCGGCACTTGTGGCTCTTCTGCTTCTGCTTCTGCTTCTGCTTCTGCTTCTGCTTCTGCTTCTGCTTCTGCTTCTGCTAGGACAGCCTCAACATCCTCTGGTTCTTGTTCAACCGTTGTTTTTTCTTCTGCTTGCTCGGCAACGTCTTCTGTTGGTTGTTGCTCGGCGGCAGGTGCTTCCACTGCTTCTTCTTTTACTGATTCTTCAGTTGTCGGTTTTTGGCTTTGCTCTTCATCACCAAAACCTAGCCACGAAAGTAATCCGCGCTTCTTTTTTTCCGTCATCTGGGGCTATCCTAGATTGTCTTCTTATCTATTAATGACTCTTTTCTGACAAGATTATTATCTTTACTGAAAAGGCGAATGACAAAGTTATGAAAACTTTCCAATTAGGTGAATCTAATCTTATTAGTGTTACACTCTGTCATCTTGAATATTCTGGGCTGTATCCAAGCTCAAAGCTTGGGCGATTGGATATAGTATCACTTTATTAGCGGTCAAAAAATCTATGGTAAGACGTCGCCAGCAAAACTCATCACAAAAAAAGCCAACAACGGGCTTTGTGCGCATTATTAGTGGCTTATGGAGAGGCAGAAAGCTCCCTGTTCATGATGCAGAAGGCTTACGCCCAACCACGGATCGCGTAAAAGAAACTCTGTTTAACTGGTTGGCTCAAGATGTCCCACAAGCGAAGTGTCTTGATTTGTTCGCTGGCTCTGGTGGCCTTGGCTTCGAATCCGCTTCTCGCCAAGCCGAACTTGTGACTATGATTGAGCTAAACCCGCAAGCATTTCAGCAACTGCAAAAAAATGTGTCCTCTTTGAATGCCAATAACATTCACGTTGTGAACACCGACGCTATCAGCTTTTTGCAACAACCAGGAACACCGCACCACGTAGTATTCATCGATCCGCCGTTCCGCAAAGGATTATTGGATGAAACCGTGACCTTGCTGGAGCAAAACGGCTGGCTTGCTGAAGATGCGATGATTTATATTGAAACGGAAAAAGAGCTAAGCATTGCTGGGCTGCCAGAAAGCTGGCGCTTGCACCGTGAAAAAACGGCAGGCCAAGTGAGTTATCGTTTATACGAACGCTCACCAGCTTAAAGCCTCGATTTAAAAGGATAGTTAAATGAAAGCACTATTGATACTGGCTAAAGCAGCCATCGCCTTCGTATGGTTCGTGTTAATCCTCAACTTCTTTATGCCATTCCCTGGTAAAGCGGCGATTGCGTTGTACATCATGACCGCTTTCTTGTTCATCATGCACGGTCTGCAAATGGCCATCTTTATTGGTGCATTTGGTGACAAGATTAAGATGAGCGCATGGGAAAAGTATTCGATTTTGATTTTTGGCATCTTTGCTCTGCTCGACATTCGCCGCAAGCATATGATGTAAAAGCCTCAGATAAACAAAAGCCGCTCACAAGAGCGGCTTTTTTGTATTTGTTTGGCGCTAGCCTAGGTAGCTTTTCACACCATCAAGAAACATTTGGGTAGAAATCATGACCAACAGCAAGCCCATCAATCGCTCGACGGCTTTTAAGCCACGTTCACCCAAAATACGGTGGAAGAAACTGTAGAACATCAAGATAAAGAACGTCGCCCCCCACGCAATCAATACCGCGGCGGAAAGCTCCATAATTTTGTCTGGGTGTTGAGAGGAAAGCAAAAGCAACGCGGCAATCACAGACGGCCCCGCAATCATCGGAATCGCCATCGGCACAATAAACGGCTCTTCACCCGCTGCAAGCCCAGTAATGCTGCCTGCGCTTGGGAAAATCATCTTAATCGCGATGATAAACAGGATGATACCACCAGAAATACTCAAGGTCTCAGGCTGAACATGAAGGAAGCTCATGATGCTTTGTCCTGCGAACAAGAACAGCATCAAAATCATCAAGGCGAACAGCAACTCTCGGATCAATACTTTTCGGCGACGCTTCGCATCAAGGTGTTTAAGAATGGAGAGCACAATCGGCAAGTTACCGAGCGGATCCATAATAAGAAACAGCATGGTCGCTGCAGAAAGAATGTCCATGTTCTGACCTCGACGGAAAAATTGGCGGCCAGTATAACAAAGTGATTGAGTGAATATATGGTTGAAGGCGAAATGAATGTATCGCCTTCATTAATGATGGGTTAGCCGCCGCTTAGTGATTACAAACGCGCGCCATATTGACGACAAACTTACCTTCCAGTTCGCGTACTTTTTCACGCTTTAGTAAAAACTCTAGCAATGCACCTAAGTCTAGATCATTCAGCTTGCAGGTATGAAAACGCACTTCACTACCGAAGTGAGCTGCTAGCTCATCACGATTCATTGGGGTTTCACGAAGTAGGTTCAGTAAGCTGTGAGCATGAATTTCAGTCATTATCGACTCCAGTCATTAAATGGAATCCACCCAGTTTACTCAAAACGTAGCCGCTGACTTTGACCTAAGTTAGTAAATGATAGAGGCAACAATAAGTGCATGAGCCAAGAAGTAACTGCCACTCACCCAAACATACGCTCGCTTCATCGGTTTACGATATCCATGTATCGCGTAGGCTAAGGCGGAATAAATCATGACTAGAGTGCCGCTAAAGCCGAGAGCATTGGCAAAGCTCGGCACTTGTAACCACACCTCTCCTGCTGCCCAAGCTAGCTGAACCAACATGATACCCATGATAACGACAGGAAAGACCATAGAATCTAGTTGAGGGAGCAACAAGAAAAAGGCCACGATACTCGCTGCAAGAAGCAAAGCTAACAGCCACCAAACGATGTCACCATTGAGTTGAACCCAGAACGATTTGCTGTAACAGATTTGTGCCAGTAGATAACCGGCAAAATAGAGAGGTTTTCGAGATTTAAACGAATGGAGGGTATCAGCGAACATTGATACCAATAAGCCACCAGCAATCCAGTAGGTGTGAGGTGCCGAAGCCCCCTCCGTGAGTGCCAGAACCAGCAGCAATAGCAGAGTAAAGATTTTAAATGCCAGAGACTGTGTCGGATTGGCCTGTTTCGCCCCCAACACGGAATATACTCCTGATAGCCCTATCGCTAACCAACTCCACATGCCGATACACCTTTCACGTAATCTCGCCGCTAGTCTAGGTAGACCAATCTTGATGTAAAGACACAATCAGTGAAAGTTGGATCTCGATAGCGAATCACGACATTTTGTAAACGGAACTTACTCAATTACTGATTATCGTTTTTCTCACAATTATTGAGCCCAACTATCTGACTTTGGATGTTATGGATAATTTCATCAAAAGACCTAACCTTCAGAAATTGAAAAACAAACCACCAATCTGTTCGCCATACAACCGCTATGGGCAAATAACCGACACAAAAGCCAGATCCACCACCTCTGACCACTCAAAAAGGTAAAAACACCGCCCCATAACAAGATAAACAACTACTGGCTCAACAATTGTGTAGAGTAAAAATTCAAACGATCACACTTAACTACCTGATATAACAAAGCATAATTCAGAAAAACAATAAAAACCTAACCTTAGCTATTGTGGATTAAAGCTAAACCCTTTTGGTGCTGAGATTTTCTCATTGGATAGGAAAAAACGAACAAGATGGACGTCCATAAATGTGAGCCTCATTAGCATAAAAGCCAATTTTCTCAACTTTTGAGAAATTCAGCAAAAATAGCCAACCAACCTCCCTACTGACACAAGAAACACTATTTCATCATAAGATTACTCATATTTAACACATTAAAATCATGAACTTAAAACATAAAAGAAGATAAAAACAACAAGTCGAACACTTAAAGAACAGCACAAAAAACACAGTTTTATTAGTCAATTCAGGGTAAAAACACTTAAGTTAAGTGCGAGTTTTGAAAACTTTTCCGCTTTGAAGTTGATCAAAGCTCAAAAACAGTGCTATATTATTTACATCGAGTTCATCAATGATTTTAGGGGTAGTGTTATGATTTCTTCTTCTCAAAAACAAGGGCTGGTAATGATTGCAGTGGTTGTTGGCTTAATGACACTGCCAATGATGTACTAAGTTACTGTTTCAAATAAAAAAGGGACGCTTTCGCGTCCCTTTTTTATTATTCAAATTTTGCTGTCTAAAAATGCTTAACTAGAATGTCCCAATGCATGTAGTAGAAGCCGAGTGCAGCAAGCGTTATCAAGGCCATTAACAAAATCGCCGCTCGCCAAATAAAGCGTGAACTTCTCGGTGTCAGCTCTTTTTCGCATGCATCACATGCCGCTAAAAAGCCTTTTCGATCGTCCAGTTTATAATCCTCTTCATGAACAACCTTATTCCGCACTGTTGCGATAAAACGCAGCTTTGCTACCACATCATGTGGTAAGCGCTCCTCGCAGCTAGTGATCAATTGATGTAGCCCTTTCCCTTCTGCATGGTATTGCGTGCGCAGAAGTTTTTCGATCGTTCGGGTACGCATGACTACTTTCTCAATATCTGACATCGTAACCCTCCTTACTGACCTTTCCTTTGTCCGTCATTTCATTCTTCTATAAATTTAGAGCTTTTTCGAGCGGTTAGGTGCAAATTTCCTTTTAAATTGTGCTCTTGCACGCATATAAAATGTGAGGTGCGCCGAATAAAATCTACGACACTTTTACTAGATCACGAATAATTTATCTCAACTCATAGTTTAATCAGGGAGTTCTGTAAAATAGGCACCAATGAAACATTGGAGGTTATCATGCCAATCTCACTTATTTTGGCTCTGTTCGCCCTGATCGCACTAGGTGCATGGGCATTTTTCCGCTTCTATAGCAAACATTACTTTGGTGAAGACGCGCCAGAGCAAAGCGCGCAAGTGACCATCTTAGACAAGCAAGCCATAGAGGTTCCGGATGCCGAGTTAGGTCAAGACGACCAAGAATATTGGATCTACGTTCAACGTGGCGCTATTGGCCCTAAACGCGAGTTCCAAATCGGTGTGCACTATTATCACGCGCTGAATCCTGGTGATAAAGGCACACTGACCTACCGTGGCGACAAGTTTTTACACTTCGCCCTAAAACGCTAGCCTACGGCAACAGCCAACGAGTCTTGGCGGATTTCGAGAATAGATAGCTCATCCCCAAGGCTCCTGCACCACTCAGAACAATCCATACAGGAATCACCCACGCAGGGTGGCCTTCATACCAACCAAACGCTTTCATCGGCCACAAGAAGATTGGATGTAACAAATAAATCCCTAAGCTGTGCTGACTAATAAAGCTCACTACTTTTTGTGTCTTCGGAGCCAAACCTTCACCGAAGTAGCGACATAACATAAAGATCATTGATGCCGCTAAAATCACATTCAATGTTTTGTATGAGAACCAACGCCCTACGGTGTACTTATCCAATTCCAAACTGTTGGTCACCACCATGGTGAAAGTCACGGCCAAAGCGACTAATCCTAAGCCAGTAAAGATAGAAACGGTAGAACGACTGAGAGGCATCTTTTTAAATAGCACATAGCCGAGCGGCAAATATCCCATGTAAAGCCAGTATTGATTGCTCCATGGACCATCAATCTTAAATAGGAACAAAGTGCTGGTCAGCAGCCAAACAGCAAGATACGCATAGAGGACATTATCATCGCAATTGCGGACCACCCATTGGAATAACGGAATAACAAAATAGAGCGGGATAAAGTAGTAGAAGAATCCAAGGTGGTAATAAGTCGCATGATGTGGGCTATTACCAACGACTTCTTTGACGGTCTCGAAATCAAAACCTTGCGCTGTCCAACCGGATAGATAGGCGTAGAACATCGACCAAACTAAGAAAGGCACCAACACTTTCCCCAAGCGCCGTTTAACGTAGTACTTGCCATCAAAAGGACGAGTATCACTGAGCATCAGCGCACCAGTGATCAAAATGAATACGGGCACCGCCCAGCGAGTCACACTGTTTACGCCTACCGCTGTCAACCATTGGTCAAATGGAATCACTCCCAACTCATTACGATATGGCGCTAACACATGAATGGCAATCACCGCGACCGCAGCAACACAACGTAATAAGTCGAAAAACAGAACCCTTTCTCTCATACCCTTACCTACTTTGATTGGCTTTACGTCTATAGCATAGGGTAATTTTCATCCAGTGAAATAGTTAACAATCTGTTTTTGCTTATTTTTAACGCTCAACTGATAAAACTCTACTATTGTTTATCCGGTCATGATTAATAGGCACTAACATGCATTGTTTAATATTTTAATGCCTACTTATCGTATTTCTAAGCAATTATTATAGTCATCTAATAAATGAGGTCCTGTTATGAAAAAAGCACTTTTAATTTCTGTTCTTTGTACTACTGCACTTGCTGGGTGTAATCAAAAAGAGGAAGCTACAGTAGCTCCACAACAAGAAGCTAATCCAGTCTGTAATACACAACAACTTCCTGGCGGTTGGACAGAAACAGAAGTTACTCCGGAGGCTAAAGAGGCTCTTGATTTCGTCTTAGGTCAAATGAACACCGCTACAAAATTAAAAGAAATCCTAACGGTACGAACTCAAGTAGTAAATGGACTAAATTACGCAATCGAGTTTGAGATGGATAACGATCAAGTCTGGAACACTATCGTTTACCGCTCACTGAAAGGTGATATGGAAATGACGCAACCTGCACGACAAGGTCGTCTTTGCCCATAAGCAAGACTTGCTGATTTTCGATACTGAATCGTAAAAACAAAAATGGCTCCCAATATGGAGCCATTTTTTATTTCTAAGTCGTAAACCGATTTAAGCCGTAGCCACTTTGGCCTTTGGTAGCTTGATAGAAATTAGAGTTGTTAGTGCTAAGAAAGCAAATGACACCCACAGACATGCCGCTAGACCCGCTTCTTGGTAAACCCAACCAGACAGAACCGTACCGATCAAACGTCCCATTGCATTCGCCATGTAGTAGAAGCCAACATCCAGTGATACTCCATCGCCCTTCGCATAACTAACGATCAGGTAAGAGTGCAGAGATGAGTTCACCGCAAACACAGCGCCGAAAATAATCAAGCCCACCACAATAACAAGCTCTGGTTGCCAACCGATTTGCACGCCATAAGCAATCGCACCAGTGATGACGGCAAGGATTCCTGCCCAAATCAGAGCCGCGCTGCCATCTGGCACTCGACCTTGAGCTTTGCCAGTAATACGAGGTGCAAAACCTTGAACGAATCCGTAAGCAATCACCCAAGACGCAAGGAAGCCGCCTACCATCAGATGATCCCAACCAAACACGCTGCCAAGATAAATAGGCAGTGCAACAACAAACCACACATCACGCGCGCCAAATAGGAACATACGTGCAGCGGAAAGAATGTTCACCGATTCTGACTTGGAGAAAATCTGACGGAACTTAGGTTTGCTCTTCGCCTTACCCATATCCGCTTCTAGCCAAATCAAGCTGCATACAAACACAACAGCCAGCACACTTGCCATGATGATCATCGAAGTTTGGAAACCAAACACTGATAGCAATAAACCACCAACGAAGAAACCCGCACCTTTCAGTGCATTCTTCGACCCCGTTAAGATCGCAACCCACTTATAAAGTGCACCTTGCTGTTCGTCTGGCACCAAAGTTTTGATCGCGCTCTTGGCACTCATCTTATTTAAGTCTTTGGCAATCCCCGAAATTGCCTGCGCCGCCATCACCCAAGGAATGGTCAACCAAGCATTAGGCACTGCCAGCATCAGCAGGGCAAAAATCTGCATCCCTAAGCCGACGTTCATGGTTTTGTTCAAACCAAGTCGAGCACCTAGCCAGCCACCAACCAAGTTGGTCACTACGCCAAAAAATTCATAGAAAAGAAATAGCGAAGCAATGGCTAAGCTTGAGTAGCCTAAGTCATGAAAGTAAAGCACCACCAACATACGGAGTGCACCATCCGTCACGGTGAAGTTCCAATAGTTGAACGTCACCAGCATATACTGGCGGATACTTTTGCTTAGTTTTGAAATCATAACGACCTCAGATGTACAGCGTTTAGGGCATTTAGATCATGATGTTCCAAATGCTCTATGACCTGAACACCAGTATTGAGTCATCTCAATACTGGCGCTAAATTGTGAAACAACAACTGATGAGAAAGCCAAATATTATTTATTAATAAACAATAAGTTAGGCATAATCCCAGTAAGCAAGAATCACATAAATTGGTAAACCATTACGGCATAAAGAGAGCTTTTGGATCATGATATTCCAAAAGCTCTATAAGCTGATCAAGCGTTTTGAGCTACACGCTCGATGTACTCAACTTGGACTGGCTTTGTGAAAGCACCTGGACGCAGCGCCTGCACTTCACGTACGATATCTTCTAGCGCCCAATCTTTCTCTAGCAGTAGGTGCGCAGCAAACAAACCTGTGCGACCAGAGCCACCCATACAGTGCATTGCAACCTTGCCACCTTGCGCAAGAATCGCGTGCAGTTCAGGACTCGCTTGTGACCATTTTGCCGCGAACTCTTCGCCCGGAGCACAGTCATCTTCAATCTCAATTTGGAACCATTTCATGCCCAATTGTTGAGTCAATTCGCCCAACGCAGACACATCTTTGGACGCTAGTTCAGCATTATCAAGGGCAGTAACAATCGCTTCTACGCCTTGCGCTTTTAGCTGCTCTAGCGAAGCTTGCAGCTCAACACCTTTAGTACCAGGACATGGAGTCAGTACCAAAGCGCCCGTTTCTAAATCTAATTGCCATGTAGGATGAGACATCTTAAAACTCCTTATGCCATACCAACGTTACGAACCAATTCTGCCGTACGCGTCGCGTAACCCATTTCGTTATCGTACCAAGCGTAAATCTTCACCATACGAGAGCCCACCACCATGGTTGATTGCGCATCAACGATAGTTGAACGTTGGTCGCCTTTGTAATCGATAGAAACCAATGGACGCTCTTCAAAGCCAAGGATGCCTTTTAGCTCGCCTTCAGAAGCTTCTTTCAGCAGTGCATTAACCTCTTCTTCCGTGGTATCACGTTTCACATCAAAAATGATGTCAGTGAGTGAGGCGTTTGCTAGAGGAACACGAACCGCGTGACCGTTAATCTTGTCTTTTAGGTCCGGGAAGATTTCCACAATAGCAGTCGCACTGCCCGTTGTGGTTGGGATAAGACTCATGCCACATGCACGTGCACGACGTAGGTCTTTGTGCGGCGCATCCAGAATCGTTTGTGTGTTAGTTAAATCGTGAATCGTTGTGAATGACGATTGTTCAATGCCCAGTTTCTCGTGAATCACTTTCACGACTGGTGCAATACAGTTCGTTGTACAAGACGCTGCGGTTACGATGCGGTGCTGAGCAGGGTCGAAGATGTGGTCGTTCACACCCACGACGATATTAGCTACGCCGTCTTCTTTTACTGGTGCGCTAACCACAACACGTTTTACGCCTTGTTCTAGGTATTTGTTTAGGAATGAGGTTTTGCGATGAACGCCCGTTGCTTCAATCACAACATCACATTGACCCCAGTTCACAGCATCAATATCACGCTCTTGTGAAGTCGTGATGCGCTTACCGTTGATCACCATGTCTGTGCCTTCAACTTGCACTGCATGGTTCCAACGACCTTGAACTGAATCGAACTCAAGTAAGTGGCCAAGAGTCGCTGCATCACCCGCTACATCGTTGATGTGCACGAACTCTAGCTCTGGCCAATCAAACGCTGCACGTAATGCCAAGCGACCAATACGACCGAAACCGTTAATACCTACTTTAATCGTCATAATCTTCTACCTTTTTAAACCTATAAACTGGTAACACTTACTATTAGCAGCAAGCTGCACGAGCTTTATCGTGCAATCGTGAAATGTCTTCTCGGTACTCTTTCTTCAAACAGTTCGAGGCCACCAAGTCATCAATCAATTTTTGCATCCATCCCGGTAATTGATCGGACAGCTCGTAGTACACCCATTGCCCCTGACGTTTATCAACTAAAATACCATTCGATCTTAGCTGGGCCAGATGGCGAGAAATCTTGGGCTGGCTTTGTTGTAATGCATGAGCCAAATCACCAACACAGGTTTCCCCTTCACGAACCACCAACATTAAGCAGCGCACACGAGTCTCGTCGGAAAGAAGTTTGAAGAACTGATGTGGAAGCATAAACACATACCTATATATGGATATGCGTATATAGTTATTTAAAACTGAGATGCCGTCAAGCGATCGCGCTCGACTGTAATAAAAGTTTAATATTTGATCAGATTAGGCGACAGAAAAGGTCTGACTCCAACGAACGGCTTCGCCAAGCTCAGACTTCACATCGTCGACAGAAAGCCCGAGCTGCTGAGAGAATTGCTCCACGCCCGCCCAATCGGCACGCTCGTAGCACTCTTCAATTGCCAGTAACGCGCCGTATTCACCTTGGCGATGCAACAAGGCTTGCTGCACGGAAGGACTTAACGGTAATTGTCCAACTAAAGATTCGACAGACAAATCGAGCATGGCATCGAGAATCGACAATAAGCCGATCATAAAACCCTGCTCGTTGAGATGCGCAAAAGGTTGATAGCGCGACATGGCTTCACAGAATTGAGCGCGTTGCAGAGATAAGTTGTACAACTCACGTGGCTTGCTACTGGAGATATAAGACGCCACCACCAGCGAGACAAACATTTTGAGCTTTTCTTGCCCAAGGTAAATCAAGGCTTGGCGGAATGACGTGATGGTCACTTCCAACGTAGTCGATTGTGTGTTCACAAAACGCAGTAACTTGTACGACAGCGTGACATCCTGAGTAATGATGTTTTCAATCCGGCCAAAGTCTGGATCAGGCACGCACACTTCTCTAAATAACTTGAGCGCCAGCACTTGTTCGGGGCTCACATATTTAGTCTGCATCACTTCGGGCTTACTGAAAAAGTAGCCTTGGAAGAATTTAAAGCCCGCCTCTTTGGTCGCTTCAAACTCGGCTTCAGTTTCGACTCGCTCAGCTAAGAAATGATACTTGGTGCGCTTTTTGGTGTGCTGCTTAACCAATTCACATGCTTTCTCAAGCCCCATCGCCATGATATCGAGTTTTACAATGTGGACATAAGGCAAGAAACGACGCCACTCATCAGTCAAAGTGAAGTCATCGAGCGCAATCAAATAGCCTTCACGGTAAAGTTCGCGAATGGCTTCAAGCAGTTCATCGGTCGGTTGGCAGGTTTCGAGTACCTCAACCACGATTTTGTTTTTCGGCAAACTCCTTGGTAGCCGACGCAACAAGCTCTGTTGAGGGAAGTTGATGAAGCATCGTGACGATGCAATCAGAGGGTTGGTTCCGACAGAGAGAAAATTCTCTACAATCAATCGGTATGTCGCCCTGTTTGAGTCGATGTGTGCAGGATAGGCATTACTTTCACCATCACGGAACAACAACTCATATCCCAGCGTCTGTCTTTTACGATTAAAGATAGGCTGGCGGGCGACATACGCATTTTTCATTCGAAATTATTGTGATTTTTATAATTTGTTACTTAGCTGCCGCTAATAATGCACCACAACCCATGAACATTGAACCGAATACTTTATTAATTTTGCCCATGATCTTATCTGAGCGAATAAAACGTCCCATTTGTGCAGCTAAACTGGTGTAACCCAGCATCACAAACGCATCAATGGTCACTGTGGTCACACCCAAAACCAACAGCTGAGTCAGCTGGTCTTTCGCTGGATCGATAAACTGTGGAAACAGTGCCACCAAGAAGACGATCGATTTTGGGTTTGTCAGGTTGATAAGAATGGCTTTGTACAACAGAGAAGTGCCTGACATGGCTTTGTGGCTTTCGGTTGCAACCAAGCCGGACGTATCACGCCACTTTTGAATGCCAAGCCACACAAGGTAAGCCGCACCCACCCACTTGATCACGGTAAATGCCGTTGCCGATTGCGCGACCAACGCACCGATACCAGCACCAACCAGAGCAATATGAATCGCCAAACCGATTTGTAAACCAACGATAGCACCCAATGACTTGCGCGTGCCGTAACTCAAACCATTACTGATTGAGTTGACGGTACCAGATCCCGGAGCCAGACTAAAAACGATTGCTGTTACCACATAGGCTAACCAAACGTGGGTATCCATTGCATTTCCTCAATAATTCTTCGATGATACATCGCGTAAACAACGTATCTTCAGGTAATCGACTAATGGCTATTAACCATTCACCTTTGACTTATACTCAAGAGACTTTATTTGAGCAAGCAATAGGTGGTCCGATCGCAGCACTTTGGCAAGAACGCCAAGAAGGCTTTGTAAAAGGGACAGAGAAAAAGAAAATCTACTGGTGCAAACTCACCAATCCTGAGCACACAAAAGCCGTGCTGATCGTTAACGGTCGCATTGAAGCTTCCTGGAAATACCAAGAACTGTTCTATGACCTGTACCGACAAGGTTATGACGTGTATTCGTTTGACCACCGAGGACAAGGTTTATCAGATCGCCTAATTCCAGACTCAGATATGGGTCACGTCTATGACTTTAATGATTACATTGAAGATATGGAATTGGTGCTGCAGCAGCTTGATTTAAGCGGATACCAACAGCGTTTTATCATTGCCCACTCTATGGGCGGTGCGATCGCCACGCGTTACCTGCAAACGCATCCAGAACACAACTTTGATGGTTTGATTCTGAGTTCCCCAATGTTTGGTATTAACCTACCGTGGTATCTCAGCCCTATCGCAATTCCGGTCAGCCAAATCTTAGCGGCAGTTTCGACAAAGCCTAGCTACGCGCCGGGTCATAAAGAATACTACCCAAAACCGTTTGAAGATAACCCTCTTAGCCAAAGCTACGATCGTTATCATTGGTTCCGTGGTTTATACAACGACAAACCCGAACTGCAAGTTGGTGGGCCAAGCACTCGCTGGGTTTGGCAAGGTTTAATGGCTGCCAAGCAATGTATTTTGCTGACACGCCAGATTAAAGTTCCGGTTTTATTGGTTCAGTCAGGCAACGATCGCATCGTGAGTAACGCCGCGCAGCAACGCTTTATCGATAAGCTAAATAAGACTAACCCCAATGCCAGCCTAGTTTCGATAGCTGGTGCAGAGCACGAAATCTTGTTTGAAAAAGACCAGTATCGTAACCAAGCACTCGATGCGGTCTTTTCCTTTATGCGTGATCAAAGCGCATAAAATTAATTAAAGAGGAAATCCGAGCTTAGCGATTTACCCTCTTTTTCCTCCTTATTTTGGCGTAAACTTCATCATGTTCCCCGCACTCGGAGCAGTACGACCTAGTCAATCTACTGCACTCCGTGTGCAATCAACCTGTTCTACTCTATCCGAACCGTTTACGAGGGCTTCATGAGCACATCGCTACCTTGCAAAGAGATCACCAAAATCGTTGCCTCAGATCTGGATGGCACTTTACTCGCACCAAACCACCAGCTAAGCGCTTACTCGAAAGAGACGCTAAAAGCGCTGCATGAACAAGGCTACACATTTGTCTTTGCAACGGGTCGCCACCACGTAGACGTCGCAAGCATTCGTCGCACGGTAGGTATTCCGGCTTACATGATCACTTCAAACGGCGCTCGTGTGCACGACCAAAATGATCAAGAGATGTACAGCCAGAACGTACCGGAAGATTTGGTGCAGCCAGTGATCGACACGATCAAAACGGATCCTGAAATACTTATCCACATGTATCAAAACGACGATTGGTTGCTGAACAAAGACGACGAACAACTGCGTGATTTCCACGAAGAGTTCACTTACAAGTTGTACGACCAAGACAATGCGCCAACAGACGGCATTGCAAAAGTTTTCTTCACCCACCCAGCGCAAGACCATGAACACCTTGTTACCTTCGAAACGAAGCTGCGTGAACAGTTTGGCGATCGACTAAACATCGCATTCTCAACACCTTGGTGTCTGGAAGTAATGAGTGCGGGTGTTTCTAAAGGTGACGCTCTAAAAGCAGTGGCAGAATCAATTGGTTTGACACTAGAAAACACCATTGCGTTTGGTGACGGCATGAACGACGTAGAAATGCTATCGATGGCGGGTAAAGGTTTGGTGATGGGCACCTCTCACGAGAAAGTGATGAAAGCACTACCAAACAATGAAGTGATCGGCAGCAACGCCGACGATGCGGTTGCACACTACCTGCAAGATCATCTGCTATAACCTGTATTGGCTATCAACAGTAGGTTATTAGCAAAATCACAAAGGGCTGCACTATGCAGCCCTTTTTCTTTTATCGTTGACTCGGCAACTTCTCTTTACCGAGGATTGCTTGCCACTCTTCTTCGCTCACCGGCATGATCGATAAGCGATTGCCACGTTTCACTAATGGCATGTTTTCTAGTTCTGGCATCGCCTTCATGACCGACAACGGAATCAAACGTTCAGTCTTACGTACAAACTCAATATCCACCATTATCCAACGTGGATTTTCTGGGTCAGATTTCGGGTCGTAGTAATCGCTCTCAAGGTCAAACTGGAAATGATCGGGATACGCTTCACGGGTCACTTTGGCAATACCAGCCACACCCACGTTCTTACAAGAGGAATGGTAAATCAGCACCAAGTCGCCCAATTTGACTTGGTCACGCATCATATTACGCGCCTGATAATTACGAACTCCCTCCCAACATGAAACCTTTTGGGTTCGAAGCGTGTCAATAGAAAAGGTATCTGGTTCTGTTTTAAATAACCAATATGCCATAATGCCATCCGATGCAGATTGAGTAATGAGGAAGATATAACATGAAGGCTTTGAAAAACCCAGTGGCATTAGCCACACTGCTGGTGCTGCAAGCATGTAGCATGCAACCACAGCAGTCCGATGCAGACGCACCAACCACTCCGCCTGCGTCCTTAGATAAGCCAGAAACTATCTTGCCTCAAACCTTTATGCTGCGTGGTGAAGTCGTGATTGGGCATGAAAGCCAGTACATCACACCTTGTGGTAGCGACAAACAATACTGGCTGCAGCTGTCACCACAACAGGTGCAACGAGCCATCGCATTAACCAATCAGCCTTATCAAACCATGTATGGAGAAGTGATTGGTCACCTTAATCCTCCTGGTGTTGATGGTTTCTCTGCAGATTTCGACGCGAACTTCGTGGTAGAACAAGTAAACTTCCTCACCACAGAAAACCCACAACGCTGCAAACAAACCAGTAAACCAACACGAGTCTTTGGTAACGAACCATCGTGGTCAGCCAGCTTTGAAGGCAACACACTAAAGTTCCAGCAAATGGGCAAGTCGACACAAATACTCGAAATCGACAGCAGCAAACTGCAGCCTCGCCAACGCACCTATCAACTTAACGATGGTGAGCTGCGCATGACCGAGAACTTGTGTTCAGACACCATGAGCAACTCTCTCTACGGCTGGAAAGCGACACTAGAGCATGACGATAAAACCTACCAAGGTTGCGGTATGGCGGCCAACGTAGACTCAACACTCGAGTGGGTGAACACTTACGTGGCAACCTCAACCCAGTCGCAAGGATTCGAAGTGCAAATGACACTCAACAGCGACCACAGTGCAATCACCAAATACAGCTATTCAGACGGGCAACCGCCATTGATTGAACGCGGCTACTGGCAGCAACTGAGCCCATCGCAAGTACAAGTATTGATGACTCACCACCAGCAACAACGCTTAATGACCGAGCGCCTATTTACTCGCGAAGGCAACCAGCTGAAAGCAGTCAAAGAGAAAGTGGGCAATTTGGTTTATCCCATTGCCGATGGCGGTTTAGTGCTATACCCAGCAACAGTACGTAACTCAGGCATTGAGCAAGAAGCGCCTGAACGCGGTAGTGCGCCAATTGCAGCTGCGGACATTCCATCCAGTGCCGAATTTAATTCAAAAGTGGATGCGGCGGTACGTAACTACTTTTTCATTAATCAAACCAACCCAAGCAATAACCAATACCGCTGGCTGACCTATGATCTGAATGGCGATGGTGATGAAGAATTACTGGTGCAACTTGATTGGTGTGGCTCTGGCGGCTGTACTCTACTCGTCTTCGAAAACTACGAGAAAGAGTGGCGCTTCAACAGCCGTATGACGCTAGTGCAAAGCCCAATTATGCTTGGTCAACAAACCTCGCACGGCTGGCGTGACCTGATTTTCAATGTCAGCGGAGGCGGTGCAGCGCCGGGACAACACGTGATGCAATACACAGGCGTGAGCTACCCAATCAACCCGAGCTTGGCGCCAAAAGCGAGCAAAGAACAAGTCAGCGGCGTGCGTCTGTTCTCAGACGGCATCAGCCCTGTTCGCGATGGAGTGCGCTTGTAATGGCGCAGCCTTGTCCACATTGTGGCTTCCAGTTCAACTGCATCTGTTCACTGCTGCCTAAGTTAAGCAGTGAACACTCGCTGATGCTATTAATGCACCCTAATGAACTGACGCGCGATACCAACACTGGCAAACTGCTCGCCCAGTGCCAACTGAATGTCACTCAAGTCGTTTGGGATCGTAAAGCGCCACCAGCGGAGCTACTAGAAACGCTAGCGAATCCAAGCCAGCTGCCAGTACTGCTATTCCCAAGTGAAGAAAGCCTAACGCTTGAACAAGTGCAGCAACAAAGTACCGAGCAAGACAGGCAACCGCTGTACATCATTCTTGATGCAACTTGGCAAGAGGCGCGCAAGATGATCAATAAAAGCCGTTGGCTAGAGGGCGTCGCGATGATGGGCTTAACCACTCAAGCCGATTCCCAATATCAACTGCGTCGCAACCAGCAAGAAGGTAATCTATGTACCTTTGAAGTAGCTGCGCAATTGCTGGGGCAACTCGGTGAAGAGCAAAACCAGAAACAGATGCTGAACTTCTTCGAGCAATACCTTCCTCGTTTCCAAGCTGAGAAAAGTGGTCACGAGTTCAATGCCTAACATTCTTAAGAATCAAAAAAACGCAGCTCTAACGCTGCGTTTTTTATTGAATGCTGTTTCACGTGAAACAAAACTTTGGAGCTCTTAAGCTCAATTAGAGCAAAGCCACATTAAAACAAGCGCGTCGGTTCACCCAAATAATAACCTTGCAGATAGTCCACCCCCATGTCCTGAGCAATGTCGCACACCTCTTTGTTGTGCACGAACTCCGCGACAGTCTTAGCGTTAAACACCTGACACAAACGCACCAACTGCGAGGCAATCTTGCGCTGCTTTTGGTCTTTGTCGATATAGCGAATCAAACTGCCATCGAGCTTAATCACTTCTGGCTCTAACTTGAGGATCTCATCAATATTGGAGTAACCCGAACCAAAATCGTCCACAATGATGCGTGCACCTAGGCTTCTAAAGTGACTGCACACCTCAATCATTCGCCCGTAGTCTTTGATTTGCTCCGACTCCAAGACTTCTAAACCAATCCGTCTTGGGTCGTTCAGTTGGGTAATGGCATGTTCAAGCAACATCAAGGTTTTATCGCTGAGTAAATCCTGAGGTGACAAGTTAATTGAGAAGTCACCTTGCTTGTCCTTCATGTAATTCAGCGTGGAACGGATCATGTGACGGCTCAAACGCGTGTACAAATGCGTATCAGAAATGATGGGTAAGAAACGCCCCGGCGCAATGATGCTGCCATCCTCTTCCATGATGCGTACCAAACACTCTTGGCTCGCGGGACGATGGTTGTAAGCGTGCACAATTGGCTGACTGTAGGTAATGATGTTCTGCTTGAGAATGGCGCGGCTCACACAGCTCAACCAACCCAACTGCTCTTTTCGCACATCTTCATTGACCTCAATGTCTTTGGCATTACAGATATGAGTATTACTTCGCACCCCAGCTCTTCGTGCTTCAATGCCTTTGAGGAGCAATTCATCCGGCGATGCAGTTGGAAAATCACGACGGCTAACTAAGCCACCGCACAATGAAATCGAAAGGTAATCAATATCTCGTAAGCCACTTGGTTCAAAGTTGGTTTGCTCAACCGCATCAGCAAAGCGAGTAAAGTGTTGCTTAATCATTTCACTGCTAGTGTCAGCTTTGAATAAGAACGCCCACTCACCGACACCAATGCTATAAAGTTGCAGCGCGGCAGGTTTACCAAGCCGTTTACGCAGGCGATTGCTAAAGTGCATCGACAAGTCTTTCAGCAGTTGGTCGCCAACGCGATAACCGTACTTTTCGTTGATATGGCTAAAGTTAAGCAGTTTGAGCGTCAGTAAATGCTCATCGGTATCAATGCTGATCAAACGCTCTTGCAGCGCAACACGATTTTGTAATCCTGTGCGGCTATCTCGGCGGAAGCTCTGTTCTAGCTTTTTCGCTTGGCGATCGAGTTGATACCCCATATGAGCGTTCATGTTATTTAGATCGCCAATCGCATTGCGGATCAGGCTAAACAAGGGAGAGATATAAGTGCTCACTTCTTGCTGTGGCATATTAAGCGCAGCAACTTCATCCCCCTCACGCATCGCCAAGTAAGTCAGGCTATGGTGCAGAATTTCTTGTTGGTGATTCTCGCCGTACAACTCGCCCATGCAGTAACTGCCCGACGTGTGAGAAATGTCCGTGAAGGCACGAACTTCATCGCTGCTATCAATAAAATCAAGTCGCGATGCGCAGTTATAAATCATCACGGCTTCAGGCTGATGCATGGAAAGCTCCACCACTCCATGGCGAACTTGTTCAAGCGTTAACGAAGGATGGTTGTAACAGAACTGAACTTCATCACCCAAACACCAAGGACGGTCGAAGCTCATGCTGCCGTCGGGATGGATTTCCGTCACGGCACACACCTCTTTTCGCCCAATGGATTCTCGATAAAGTGGGAAATTCAGCAGTTGATTGAGCGATAGGTCGTGCCCGTCAGCAAGGTAATGTTTGTACACTTCCAACGCTTTACGCTCGCCCAAGCGATACAAGCGCGTCCCTTTGGCGTGAGTAACCTTATGCGGCATACCAATCGGGTTCCACTCAGAATACGCGCTCGTCCATGTTTTCAAAGTATTGCTGTGCAAGGCAACCGCGACAACCGCTTCATCATAAACTTGGTCTTGATGCAGAACCCAGCAACCATCATCAATGGCTTGAGCCAAACCGCCAGAAACTATTGGGCCTTCGGTATTAAATACGCGATACACGGGGTAGTCACGTCGTTCGATTTGGACAGAAAAGCTAATAATGGCTTTGGAGCTATCTTGCAGTTGTAAAGCTTGCTTGAGGTCGTAGCCATCAATATCTGGCGAGAAGGAATAATGCTGAACCGCAGAAGTGAGTGTGGTTTGTTCAAACTCCATCACACATACTAAGCAGCCATGGTTGATGATCTCACCTTCTAGAATAACGTGGCGCGTGCTATGGCCGATAATGTGGGTATCAGGCAGTCTTTCTAGAATTGCTCGAGCGAGTGCCGTTGCAGTATCGCGTGATTGTGTGGATAGCAGTTGCACCAGATAACGTTTATCCGCACAACACCGAGAAGTGACTAAAAAGTCATTAAGCTGATCCACATTTTGAACCAGTTGAGAGAATGCTCGCATTTACCCTACCACTGCCGTCATCAAGCCAAAATACATGAAGAATGCTTTTATTATTTTACTGTTATGAGAGTAATTTACGTGGCTTTACGTGGCTTTGCTAGGGTCAGAATGAAGATTGAATGGATTAATGCGAAAGTGATTACAAAAGCGTAAGCAACGACTGCAAGTTATTGATTTCAACATCAGGTAAGGTTCGTATTTTTGCCTGATTAATGACATTTTTATTCATATCATTAAACCAGCATGCGGCAAAACCCGAGAGTTTTGCACCTTGAACATCCGTCACCAGGTGATCGCCAACATGAAGAATGTGCTCACTTGGTAAGTCTAGAAACTGCTGCGCTTTGGTGAACATATCCGACGCAGGTTTCGCGCTGCCATCCGGTCCTGCTTTCAGCACTTGCTGGAAATAAGGCGTAAGACCAATTCTATCTAAATCCACATTGCCGTTAGTGATCGCCACCAGCGGAATTTCTTGCCCCAGTTGAGCAAGTACATCGAGACTTTGTTGTGGCACCTCAAAACGGTTACGCCAATCTAAAGCTACCTCGACTGCGGCTTGCGCAGCGGTATGCGCCGCTTCGTTATCGTACCCAACTTGAGAGAAGGCTTGCTTGAGCTGTACTAAACGCCACAAAGTGACATCACTCTTCAGCTCAGGTTGTTGCTGCACGACAAGTTGCTTGAGTGCAAACCAATCGGTTTTATCCATGTGAGCGACCGCCGGATGATGGTGTTTAAGCCAAGATAACAACTCACGCTCCATACGAACTATCACTGAGTAGTTGTCATAGAGGGTGTCATCAAGGTCAAACGTCATCGCCTTTACAGGCGCAATACGGCGGTAGAATTTCATGGGATTCCTTGGTTAATCCGACTTGTCGTCGTTTCTCTTACGCGCTCTTGGATGCGCCTGATCATAAGCTTGCGCTAAATGTTGGAAATCCAAGTGGGTATAGATTTGGGTGGTCGAGATATTTTCATGCCCCAATAGCTCTTGCACCGCACGTAAGTTATTGCTCGATTCCAGCATATGCGTTGCAAACGAGTGACGCAGTTTGTGCGGGCTAATGTGACTCGCGACCGACTGTTTCTGCCCCCACTCCGCCATGCGCTTTTGCACACTGCGGTGTGAGATCCGTGTACCCAGCTTGGAAACAAACAGTGCAGGTTCACCCGGCGCGGCTAGATCACCACGCACACGCAACCATTTACCAACCCATTCAGTTGCCATACCAGAGAACGGCACTTTACGTTCTTTGTCACCTTTACCAATCACTCGTAATTCGCCACTGCGTAGCTGAACATCACGCACATCGACACTTACCAGCTCTGCCAAACGCAGACCAGCGCCGTACATGAGCTCCATCATGGCACGATCGCGCACCGCTAGCGGGTCGTCTTCGTTCACTTCGAGCAGTTGGTTTACTTCATCCACATCGAGGTTTTTCGGCAGTGGGCGTTGCTTACGTGGTGCCGAAACCCCTTTGGCTGGGTTCGCTGACATTTCTCCACGTAGGATCAGGAAATCGAAAAAGCTGCGTAGAGAAGATAAGCGCGTCGCTAAGCTGCTGGCTTTCATGCCTTCACGCATGCCTTTACCTGCCAATTGACGCACCCAACCCGCATCGACTTGCGACCAATCTTTCAACCCCATCTCAGCCAAGTGGTGAGCCATGGTTTCCAATTGTTGTTTGTAGTTGCGTTGGGTGTGCAGGCTAAGCCCCTTTTCGCTTCGCAGGAATTCGTAGAAGCGTTCAAGAGGCTTTTGAAGACTATTTGGCAGAGGAGTGTTGGGAGTTGTCGTCATCGTGACTTTGCCATACCAATGTTTGAGCGAGATGTGCCACTACTAAGGATAGGTGACGCAAAAACAAGGTATCCATATCTGGTTGGAAATGACCGCCATCCTCGCTAGAAAATGCCAGTACGCCAAGCGTCTGTTTTTTCACAAGCGGTAGCACCACATAGGAACCCATTTCTGGAACGTCCATATCCCCAAACAACGCTTCGCGATCCACTTTACGCAGACGACCTAAGTAAGCCTCTTTGCCGTTTAAGTGATTGGTAGCAAAACGTTGATAGCTTTCCTTACTCAATTGAGTCGCAGCATCACACTGGCTCAATAGACGCACATACGCCTTCAAACCAAGGTCTTTGGCTTTGAGTTCAATGGCGCTGATGACTTGCTTGAAATCACCACACTTAAGGATTTGCCCTTGCAGATCCATGAACTCGTAGAAGGTGCGATCGTTGTTCGCTGCCAAAGACATCAGTGTGGTGATCTCTTCTTCCAGCTCTTCAATACGCTGACGCTGACGGTTCATTTGAATATGAACCAACGAGACCGCGCCTAAATCTGCATGAGGTAGAGAAAGGCGATCGACCAATTCTGGGCGTTGAACGAAGAAGTCTGGATGGTCTTTTAAATACTGAGCAACGACTTCCGCAGTCAGCGCATCCGCTTCAACTTCTGAGATTTGGTTTTCTTGCTCTTCAACTAGCACGACAATTGACCATCAAATACGTGTGTTGCTGGGCCAGTCATAAACAATGGTTTGCCTGGACCTTGCCAAGAGATGCGCAAGTCACCGCCCGGAAGTGAAACTTTCACATTCTCGTCCAGTAGACCTTGCAAGATGCCAACCGCAACCGCACCACAGGCACCGCTACCACAAGCTTGGGTTTCACCCGCACCACGCTCATACACGCGCAAACGGATGTTGTTGCGATCCACGATCTGCATAAAGCCTGCGTTCACACGCTCAGGGAAGCGTTCGTGTGATTCTAATAGCGGACCGAGTGTTTCCACTTCTGCCGTATCCACATCGTCGACCACGGTCACCACATGCGGGTTACCCATGCTCACCGCGCCACAGAACAGGGTTTTGTCGCCTATACGCATGATGTAGGTTTTCTCTTTCTGCTTCGCTTTAAAAGGGATCTTGCTCGGCTCGAACTCAGGCTCACCCATGTTCACCGTAACTTCACCATCGTCTTCGACATCAAGAATCATCTTACCCTTCTTGGTGCTAACGCTGATGCTGTACTTGTTAGTCAAACCTTTCAAACGGACGAAACGCGCGAAACAGCGAGCGCCATTACCACACTGCTCAACTTCACTGCCATCGGCATTAAAAATGCGGTAGTGGAAATCGGTTTCTGGATCATAAGGCGCTTCAACCACGAGCAATTGGTCAAAACCAACGCCCGTGTGACGATCCGCCAAGCGACGGATCAAATCTTGCGAGAAAAACACGTTCTGGGTAATGCAGTCGACGACCATAAAGTCGTTGCCCAAACCGTGCATTTTGGAAAAGTGGAAATGCATTTGTTGTGTGTTACTCCGGTAGAATCTGTTCCAGCTGCCACAAACTGGTCAGCTCCTCACGCTGGCGAACAAGGTGGCTTTGGTTGCCATCCACCATCACTTCCGCCGCTCGGGTACGAGTATTGTAGTTCGAAGACATCACAAAACCATAGGCGCCTGCAGAGCGAACCGCGAGTAGATCACCTTCTTGCAGCACTAGTGCTCGATCTTTACCCAAGAAATCGCCCGTTTCACAGATAGGACCGACTAAGTCATAAGTCTGTGCTTCACCTTCACGCGGTGCAACAGGAACAATATCTTGCCACGCTTGGTACAGCGCAGGACGCATTAAATCGTTCATCGCCGCATCGATAATCGCAAAGTTCTTGTGCTCTGTGTGTTTTAGGAATTCCACACGCGTTAGCAAGATACCGGCGTTAGCTGCAATCGCACGGCCTGGTTCGAAAATCAGTTCAAGATCTTGATGGTTCTCAAGACGACCTAGCAGTGCTTTCGCATAGTCTGAAGGCTGTGGTGGCAATTCATCACGATATACCACGCCTAGACCACCACCAACGTCCAAGTGACGGATGTTGATGCCTTGCGCTTTTAAGTCATCAATCAGTGCTAGCAGACGGTCTGTAGCGTCGATGAAAGGTTCAATCTCAGTCAGCTGAGAGCCAATGTGACAGTCGATGCCTTGCACGTTGAGGTTTGGTAAGCTCTGAGCAAATTTATATACCGCCGGAGCACGGTCAAAAGCGATACCAAACTTGTTGTCACGCAGACCAGTCGAAATGTAAGGGTGCGTTTTTGCGTCTACGTCAGGGTTAATTCGTAGAGAAATAGGTGCAACCACGCCTAGCTCGCCCGCGACTTTGTTCAAGCGCTCAAGCTCAGGTTCTGATTCCACGTTGAAGCATTTAATGCCCAATTCCAGTGCTCGTTTCATCTCTGCAGGCGTTTTACCAACACCCGAGAACACCACCTTCTTCGCATCACCGCCAGCCGCGATAACACGCTCAAGCTCACCACCTGATACGATATCAAAGCCTGAGCCCAAACGAGCCAGTGCATTCAATACGCCAAGGTTTGAGTTTGCTTTTACTGCGTAACAAACAAGATGAGGATGCTGACCCACTGCGCTGTCAAACGCATTCCAGTGGCGCTCTAGCGTTGCACGTGAGTAAACATAAAGAGGAGTGCCATGTTGCTCGGCAAGAGCTTGGAGTGAGACGTCTTCGGCCCAAAGCTGGCCATCATCCTGATAGTTGAAGTAATCCAAAATTTGCTTCCCTTAATTAATTCGACTGCTAAACCCTGATTTCACCCTAAGGGTGGCTAATTATTGTGACTGCTCGTTCTGCTGAGCGTCATCTGGGATGTAAAGTGAACCTGATTGACCGCAACCAGCAAGTGTCGCTGCAACCATCACAAACAACACCGTAAGTAATTTTTTCATTTTGCATATCGTGATTATTAAACCAATGCCCCCTATAATCGCACCACACTCAGGAAAAGCAATAGGATAGACGGATGAACGATACTGAATTTCATCAACTGGTGGATGCGCAGATGCAACTCATCGAAGAATCCATCGATGATTCAGGTGCAGACATTGATTACGAAGTCACTGGCAACGTAATGACATTAGAGTTTGAAGACCGTAGCCAAATCATCATTAACCGCCAAGAGCCAATGCATGAGATCTGGTTAGCATCGAAGTCTGGTGGCTTCCACTTTAAGCTAGTCGATAACAAATGGACTTGCTCTAAAACGGGCATGGAACTGTTTGCAATGGTGAAAGAAGAATGTGAAAAACACGCTGGTGAAACGATCGATTGGGCATAAGCCAAATGGGTCTTCGTGACGACCAGTCACCTAAACGAAAAAAGAGCACCGAGGTGCTCTTTTTTGTTATTCATTTTACGCGTTCACCGCTTTCGTTGGACGAGTCGGCGTACAGCCATCATTACGGTAAGGGATAATGTAGGTGTTCCCTTCTTCTGGATGAATAATTTGGTAGTACTGCGGCAAGTTAAAGTTAATAAACTTCGACGATACACGATTATCATCTTTCACCGAGGTGTAGAAGCTGTTCACTGACGCAATCATTTCATCTTTCGAACCACTGAATTGATGATAAACCTCAACTTGGTTTGACTCATCCAATACGTAGATATTGAAACCATCGTCAGTGTCTTCAAAGAAGAACTGCACCAAACCTTCACTGGCAAAGCCATCCACTACTTCTGGTAGTTGATACTCTTGCTCACGATCCAGCATCAACAACGGTGAACCTTTCAGCTTGTTAGTTGAAATGCTGCGGTAGAAATCGACCGAGTTTTCTAGCTTTTGAACCGATACGCCACGACGCTCAAAGAACAAGCCGTAAGTTTGGTTAGCAAGACGCATGGCTTTAAAGCGACGGCGTTTCTCTTGTTCAACCGGCTTCAAACGTAAGTCGATACACTCTGCCAATAGCTGATACACCATATTGCGCATCACACCACGCATGTTCTTCGCGTAGCAGAATACATCCACCGACTCTGGCGGAATCGCATCTTGGTGCATTTTGCCAAGAATGGTCTTCAATGCATCTAGCATCGCGGTTTCGCCTTTGAAGTGCAGGGTACGCACTTCATGCCATGAATTGCGATAAACCAAATCGACACTGCCGACCAAGTTAATTTGCTCAGGGCCAAAGCTGAAGATATCGGTGTTTTTCACATCTACTTTGAGTGAGCGACCGGACAATTCTGCCGTCGGGTCATTTTCAAAGTTGATGAACATCGCCATCTGACTAATTTCGCACGGGCTACCGAGCGCTTGCATGGTTGGGCGACGCTTGCGTAACGAGAAGGTGTTACGTAGGTCGCTCACCATTTGGTAGAACTTATCGATGTCTAACTGCGCCTCACGCACCACTGCGTGCAAACGCGTTGACTCGGTAATCAAACCGTTGAAGAACGCCCAAGAAACCAACTTGCTCAAGTACTCATGGTGCTCAAGACAAGGTTGCCCAAGAATGCGGTGCGCAATCAGTGGTTGCTTGTACAAGTACCAGCCTGATTTGTTCACCCCACCCTCTTTTACTTCAATGAAGCTCAAGTCGGGTTCGTGCAAATCTGGCGAGATCTGAGGGTTAAGCAAGGTAACTTTACCTGGCAGCACTTCGAATGCCGCGTAAAGCTTACGGGCAAGAATGCTAATATCTTGCGGGCTGATCGCCGAAGTAATGTCGTTACGACGCGCAAACTGAATCAAGTTACGGTAGCTTTGCATCAAAGCATCCAACAGTGCATGGTGCACCACTTTCACTTGTTCTACTTTCCAGTTACGGCGATCGTCGAGCTCTGCCAATACCGCTTCATCCCAATCCCATTTCGCAATCATGTCGCTCAAGGCTTCACGACGCCAAGCTACCGAGCCTACATCAGGTTCACGAGACAGCTTTTCATGGGTTTTAAGGTAGAAACAACGGCGAACTAAATCCAAACGTGTGTCGTCTTGGATTCGCTCTAAGTAACGCGTTACTTTCTCTAGCATCAAGTAGTACGCATCCATGCCGTACAAGTCAGGCTCGTGGGCAAAGAAGCGACGTTTGGTGTCGATACTGAGAAGTTGTGTGTGCGGGTATTCCCACGAGTAAGCTTCAAGCAAGATCGCTTTCAACACGGATTTGTAAGGGGAATCGATACTCTTGTACAGCTGCCACAAGTTCGAGCCGAAGTACTCTTCAGCAGGAATGCGGTTAAGCTGACCAAAGTTGATCCACTCATCACAATTGATGTAGCCATCTTTACAAAGCTGTGCAACGTACTCGTCGTAACACTCTTCCATTTCTGGCGGCACGATTTGCCACAACAAACGCTGTCCTGCCAGACGAACCGCCGAACGGTAGAATTCATCCAGCAGTAATAGGTGCTGAGAAGAACCACAGTTATCGCCGGTCATCTCTTCTGAACGGTTGCTACGAAAACGCTCTTCATCCATTAAGAAGAAGTTCGCTTCTACACCTTGGCTTTGTGCCCAGTCGGTGATCAGCAAGCATTTATTGGTCAGCAGTTCACGTTGGTCGTTATCCATCTCCGGTGAGATACACACCCAAATATCCAAATCACTTGAAGTACTTTGACCAATAGAAGAGGTACTGCCCATGGTGTACAAACCTAAGATCGCAGGTTGCTCTGCTGTCTTAAGCGCTTGACCAATCGTCAGTTGAGTATCATCAAGGAATCGTTGTTGGAGTTCGTTCAGCTCTAGACCAAACACACCATAAGGGACGTCTGCATCGTAGTAGCCGGGAATAACAGGATGGTTGTAGTTCAACAAGGCAGGAATCAAGTGGAAGACTTGCTGGCTTTGCGAATCCATAAGCGCCAGCGCACGGTCGATCCGTTGCTGGTTCAGGTTATCTAATCGCTGAATAAGTTTTTGGGTGTAAGCCTGCAAGGGAAGTTCCTTGGTTGAACAATCACGAAAATCTGCTGATGTTTTAAACCAAAACGGCTTAAAAACGTGATCAATTTAACACTTTCATCAGGATTGGTAAAGATTTCCACCTGCAAATAGTTGTGGTCTAAAAACCCCACACTAGTCGCAAAAATTGATAGCGCAGTAGTGTCGCTTGTATTCGCCTATAACTAATAATAGTCCTTAGTCTAAATGAGAATCCAGTCACACTATTTCCATAACGTTATGTAATTCCATTCATGACGCTCAGAGAAGACTAACTAACATTAAGATTTTCACGCGTTGAGTGGTAGGATTAGGCAAAACTAAAACAGCATTGAGAAGACCATGACACAATCTACGCCAATTCGCATTGCAACTCGAAAAAGCCCTCTTGCCCTATGGCAAGCACACTTTGTAAAAGACGCACTTCAAGCCGCTCATCCAGGTTTGGAAGTAGAACTCGTCACTATGGTGACCAAAGGCGACATCATTTTGGATACGCCGCTAGCCAAAGTTGGTGGTAAAGGCCTGTTCGTTAAAGAGCTAGAAGTGGCAATGCTTGAAGGTCGTGCAGACCTTGCGGTGCACTCAATGAAAGATGTACCAGTAGACTTCCCTGAAGGTCTTGGCTTGGTGACGATTTGTGAGCGTGAAGACCCACGCGATGCCTTCGTTTCTAACACTTACAACAACATTGATGAGCTGCCACAAGGCGCAGTTGTAGGTACTTGTAGCCTGCGTCGTCAGTGTCAGTTAAAAGAATACCGCCCAGACTTAGTTATCAAAGAGCTGCGTGGCAACGTAGGTACTCGCCTAGGAAAACTAGATGCAGGTGAATACGACGCGATCATTCTTGCTGCAGCAGGTCTGAAACGCCTTGAGCTAGAAGAGCGCATCCGTAGCTTTATCGAGCCAGAACAATCACTGCCAGCAGTAGGTCAAGGTGCGGTGGGTATTGAGTGCCGTGTGGATGACGAGCGTCTACTTAAACTGCTTGAGCCACTAAACCACCAAGACACAGCAGATCGCGTACGCTGTGAGCGCGCGATGAACCTAACCCTTGAAGGCGGTTGTCAGGTGCCAATCGGCAGTTACTCACTGCTTGATGGCGATAACATCTGGCTTCGCGCACTAGTTGGTGAACCAGACGGCAGCCTAATTGTGCGTGGTGAAATTCGTGGTCACCGCAACGATGCCGAAGCACTCGGAGTTCAACTGGCTAACGAGCTACTTGAAAACGGTGCGCGCGACATCCTAACCAAACTGTACGCAGACCACGAATAATCATGGCAGTGTTGGTCACTCGTCCGGGAGAGCAAGGCATGGCGCTTTGCTCTCTGCTCGAAAGGCACGGCAAAACTGCAATTCATCATCCTCTGATCGACATCGTCGCCGATCTCAGCGACACACAACTCTCCAAATACATTGAAACCGCTCAAATCATCATTGCTGTTAGCCAACATGCGGTGCAATGCGCAGAGCAAATCTTGCAGAACCACGCGAAATCATGGTCTAAGCAGGCTATATACCTTGCCGTTGGTCAAAAAACAGCACACTATTTGAGCAAATGTACCCAACAGAAAGTACACTATCCACAAGTCAGTGATAGTGAGCACTTGTTGCAGCTTCCCGATCTAAACAATGTAGAAAAACAAACAGTTCTGATCCTCCGTGGCAACGGTGGCAGAGAGCTGATAAAAGATGCATTGGTGAGACGTGGAGCAAAAGTTCACTATAGTGAGACTTATAAGAGAGAATTTATCCCATTCGATCCAGTAAGCTGTGTCTCACTATGGAAAACCCAACAAATCGACCAGATTATCGTCACCAGTGGTGAACAACTGGATTATTTGTGCAGCCAATTGACGTCAGAGCAATTGACTTGGCTTAATCAACAAGAGTTGTATATCCCCAGTCAGCGAATCGCTGACATCGCAATTCAACGGGGCTTCACTCAGGTCAGGTGCACAGGAAGCGCATCCAACCAAGAATTACTGGCTGCTCTCCAGCCCTAGCTACACAGGATATAGGCATGACAAGTAAAAATAACGACCAAAAGAATAACGATAAAAACCTTTCCGAAGAAACCACATCGGCACCGCTAGCTGAAAAAGACACGCCTAAGAAGGAATCTGAGCCAAGCAAGGCAGAATCAAAGCCTGCTGAGCCAACTAAACCAGCAGAACCAAACAAAGTTGAATTTGAAGAGAAGCAAGGCAAACGCGGCGTCAAGCTGGGTACTGTTGCTATCGTCTTATCACTGATTTTTGGTGGCGGTCTCACTTACAAAATGCTTGAGCAGCAATCTGAATACCAAACTCAGATCGCTCAACTGCAAAGCCAACTGGAACAAGCTCAATCAGCAATGAAGCAAGAGCTTAGCCAAGTAAAAGAAGAAACCATTGAAAAAGCGACCACTGTCACTCACAAAGCAGAAGTGGTATTGGGTCAGCAACAAAAGAGCATCGAAAGCCTGCAACTGGCAGTCGCTGATGTGAAAGGTCGTCGTCCAAACGACTGGTTACTGGCAGAAGCTGACTACCTAGTAAAACTGGCAGGTCGTAAATTGTTCCTAGAGCACGACGTAGAAAGTGCTACTCAATTGATGGAAAGCGCGGACCAACGTATCGCAGCGCTGAACGACCCAAGCTTGGTCGGTCTGCGTAAAGCCATGGCAAATGACATTACTAAGCTGCGTGTTGTTCCTTTGGTAGACCGTGATGGCTTGGTATTGCGCCTCACTGCCCTACAGCAGCAAGTCGACAAACTGCCACTTGCGAATGCTTTGCTACCAGAAGCGGCAGCGGTAGAGAAGCAACAAGTGTCTGAAGACATTGCAAACTGGCAAGATAACCTGATGACGTCATTAAAAGACTTCTCAGAAAACTTCATCACCTTCCGCACTCGTGACGGCAACGTAATCCCTCTATTGTCACCACAACAACACTTCTACTTGAAAGAAAACATCAAAGCGAAGTTAGAGACGGCAATCAAAGCGGTTTACCAAGAGCAAGGTGAAATCTACACCACCTCTTTAGAAACAGCAGACAAGTGGGCAATGGCATTCTTCAACCAAGACGACAACTCGGTGAAAGAATTCAACAAAACACTGAGCCAACTGAGCAAGCAAGACATTCAAGTTGAATACCCTGCGAAGCTAGAAAGCCAAAACCAACTCTCTGACGTGATTCGGGAGCGCCTACGTCGTGAAGTGACCACAATGACAGGTACGGAGGATAAGTAATGGTTCGTCTTATTTTCCTATTTGTTGTTCTTGGTGCCGGCTTATTTGTTGGCACTCAATTCTCAGGTCAGCAAGGTTACGTCCTGATCTCAGTTGCCAACAAAACCATTGAGATGAGTGTAACCACTCTAGTGATCTTCGTGATTGCTGCCTTGGCGGCGCTGTTCTTCCTAGAATACGTGGTCAAGAAAGTGGTTTATGCAAGCTCAAGCACTTGGAACTACTTTAGTGTGCGCAAAATGCGTCGCTCTCGTCGCTACACCAACGAAGGCATCATCAAGCTACTTGAAGGTGACTGGAAAGGCGCAGAGAAGAAAGTAACACGCTGGGCAAACCACCACGATATGCCTCTTCTGTGTTACTTAGTGGCTTCAGAAGCTGCGCAAGGTCAAGGTGACAAAGCGAAGCGTGACCAGTACCTAGAACTGGCAAGCCAGCAAGAAAACGCGCACCTAGCGGTAGAGTTAACTCGCGCGAAGCAGTTCATTCGTGATAACGAATTCGAATCTGCATTCGATACACTGCAAGCACTGAAAGGCCAGTACGCGAATAACTCGATCGTTCTTAACCTGCTAAAAACCACTTACATGCAGCTTAAGCTATGGCAACCACTGATCGATCTGATGCCTCAGCTAACCAAAGCCAAGCTGGTAACAGAAGAAGAGCAAGCGGAACTGATTCAGAAGGCACAGTGTGGCTTACTACACGAAGTCGCCCAGCAACAAGGTAGCGAAGGTCTGATCTCACATTGGAACGGTCTGCCACGCAAAGTAAAACAAGATACTCACCTCATTGCTTGCTTCGCTCGAGAACTCATTTCACGTAAAGCAGATTCTGAAGCCTTCACGGTTATCAAAGAAGCACTGAAGAAACACCCAACACCTGAACTATACCGACTACTGCCTGAGCTAAATTTGTCAGACAGCCATCCTGTAGTTGTATTCTTAGAAGGTGTATTAAAGCGTGAATCGGATAATGCCGCTGCTCATAGTGCTTTAGGACACTTCCTATTCCGCCAAGAAAAATGGCAAGAAGCACAACAACAGTTCGAGGTTGCTCTTAAGCTCCACTCAGACGTCTCTGACTACGCATTCCTAGCAGATACACTAGAGAAGCAAAACCTGACTAAAGCGGCTCACGAGGTCTCTCGCAAAGCCTTAACGCTAGTTCAAAACAACTAAGCGATGCAGGAAGTAGAAAGCCGACAGTGAACTGTCGGCTTTTTTATTGCCTGCAATTCCTCATGCCCCTTTATTGCTTCAACTAACTACCCAAAAGTTGTGTTCCCTCTGCTGACTATTCTTCATTTGAGACAATCATCAAAGCTTCTGTCGTTCATTCCAAACGGCACATCTTCGTGTCATTAAGAACCACATGAAACAATCTCGAGCACTTTCTGCAAAACAGAGTGATTGAATCTAAATGACTAAGAAGGCAACTCTGTACTCGCAGAACATAACTACATTGGATTGATGTAGAGACAATTAACTGAATACATTAATTAACTAACTGATGTTATGTACTCAGCTCGATGAGAGAGAGCCCTATACAGCGCTTGGACAGCGTTTGTTGTAAAACGACAGTAAGTATCAGAAGGTGTTCAGAAACGCTAATACACATTGAATACTGCAGCGAGGAGATACGCTTAGCACAACACTTCTCAATAGATGAAGAGTAAAGGCGCCTAGTTTGTAGCTCGTGTTCGGCTAGGAGGTTGATTCAGATGCCTTAAGCTACATCCCAAGCATCAGAAACAACGAAAGCCCGCTGATTTTTCAGCGGGCTTTCTATGTATTGTCTGAGGTTCGGGGTTGCGCACAACTAGGGATTGACTAAATCCCTACCATTCCCAGTTTGCGCTGAAATGAAAAAAGCCTCGCTATTTCTAGCGAGGCTTCTTAATAGTGGCGGAGAGATAGGGATTTGAACCCTAGATACGCTATTAACGTATGCCGGTTTTCAAGACCGGTGCTTTCAACCACTCAGCCATCTCTCCACAAATTGTCACTAAAATTTAGTCTTACTTAAATAATGCTAAATCTCAGTTTTGCCTTTAGATTTATCTAAAAGCGATATTAAAGCCTGGCGATGTCCTACTCTCACATGGGGAAGCCCCACACTACCATCGGCGCTAATTCGTTTCACTTCTGAGTTC
>NZ_JATABF010000043.1:0-49332 GCF_036533715.1 Vibrio sp. M260121
GATAGATGCGAAGTCACGAGCAGCACCGCCGTATACTTTAGCAAGTGTTGTACAGATAGCTGCAGTTAGAGTAGTTTTACCGTGGTCAACGTGGCCGATAGTACCAACGTTTACGTGCGGTTTTACACGTTCAAATTTTTCTTTAGACACAATCGTGTTCCTTCCTAGTTATGATTCGCCGTGATCATTATTGATCTCGACGCGCCAGAAATTGTTATTTTATGCGCCAACGCCTGTTAGCGCAATATTTGGACGCATTGATCTTTAAAAAAAGCTGGACTTTTTTTCAGCTCAAAGCGTTTTAATTAGTAACCACGGTCTGCAATGATTTTATCTGCGAAGTTTTTCGGTACTTCAGCGTACTCGTTAAACTCCATAGAGTAAGACGCACGGCCTTGAGTTGCAGAACGTAGGTCAGTTGCGTAACCAAACATCTCAGATAGTGGAACTTGAGCACGAATGATCTTAAGACCAGCCACACCTTCATCCATACCTTCGATCATACCGCGGCGGCGGTTTAGGTCACCAACAACGTCACCCATCCAATCTTCCGGCGTAGTTACTTCAACATTCATCATTGGTTCTAGAATCACAGGTTGTGCTTCTAGTGCACCTTTCTTGAATGCCATCGAGCCAGCGATCTTGAACGCCATCTCGCTTGAGTCAACATCGTGGTAAGAACCGTCAAATAGTGTTGCTTTAATATCTAGAACAGGGTAACCCGCTAGAACACCACTATTCATTTGTTCTTCGATACCTTTCGATACCGAGCTGATGTATTCCTTAGGAACCACACCACCCACAATCTCGTCTACGAATACGAAACCTTCACCAGGCTCTGAAGGTTCAAGTGTGATCCATACGTGACCGTATTGACCGCGACCGCCAGATTGACGAACGAACTTGCCTTCAACTTCCGCTTTGCCACGAATGGTTTCACGGTAAGCAACCTGAGGTTTACCAACGTTACAGTCAACGCTGAATTCACGCTTCATACGGTCAACGATGATATCTAGGTGAAGCTCACCCATACCAGAGATCAGAGTCTGACCTGTTTCGTCATCCGTTTCCACGCGGAATGATGGGTCTTCCGCTGCCAGTTTACCTAGCGCGATACCCATTTTCTCTTGGTCTGCTTTAGAACGAGGTTCTACAGCGATCTGAATTACAGGCTCAGGGAACTCCATGCGCTCTAGAATCACTTTGTGGTTCTGGTCACATAGCGTGTCACCTGTTGTAACGTCTTTCAGACCGATAGCAGCTGCGATATCACCAGCGCGAACTTCTTTTACTTCTTCACGCTTGTTCGCATGCATCTGAACGATACGACCGAAACGCTCTTTCTTGTCTTTTACTGAGTTGTAAACAGCATCACCTGAGTTTACAACACCTGAGTAAACGCGCATGAAAGTTAGCGTGCCCACGAATGGGTCAGTCGCGATCTTGAATGCTAGTGCTGAGAACGGTTCGTTATCGTCTGCGTGACGTTCAACTTCGTTCTCTTTTTCGTCGATACCTTTAATTGCAGGAACATCAACTGGCGATGGCAAGAACTCGATCACTGCGTCTAGTACTGCTTGAACACCTTTGTTTTTGAACGCACTACCACAAGTAGCCAGTACGATTTCGTTGTTTAGTGTACGAGTACGTAGAGCTTGTTTGATTTCAGCTTCAGACAGTTCACCTTCTTCAAGGTACTTGTCCATTAGCTCTTCAGTTGCTTCTGCTGCCGCTTCAACTAGGTTGTTGCGCCACTCTTCAGCAAGCTCTTGCATGTCAGCTGGAATTTCGTCGTATGTAAACGACATGCCTTGGTCAGCTTCATTCCAGTTGATCATCTTCATCTTGATAAGGTCGATAACACCCTTGAAGTCATCTTCCGCACCAACGTTCAGCTGGATTGGAACAGGATTCGCACCAAGACGGTTTTTGATTTGGTCCACAACGCGTAGGAAGTCAGCGCCTGCACGGTCCATCTTGTTTACAAATACCATACGTGGAACGTGGTACTTGTCAGCTTGACGCCATACAGTTTCAGACTGAGGTTCAACACCAGATGAACCACAGAACACAACAACTGCACCATCAAGTACGCGTAGAGAACGCTCTACTTCGATAGTAAAGTCAACGTGTCCAGGAGTGTCGATGATGTTAACGCGGTGCTCTTGGAATTGTGCTTCCATACCACGCCAGAAGGTAGTAGTCGCCGCAGACGTGATTGTGATACCACGTTCTTGCTCCTGCTCCATCCAGTCCATGGTTGCTGCGCCATCGTGAACTTCACCGATTTTATGAGATAGACCAGTGTAGAACAGAATACGTTCAGTAGTGGTTGTTTTACCTGCATCTACGTGAGCACAGATACCGATGTTACGGTAGCGCTCAATAGGAGTTTTGCGAGCCACGATTGAATCCTCTTAACTTAGAGATAGGGACTATTGCTATAACTAAAAAATGCTATCCCCTAGATATAGCAATAGTTCCTAGCATAGGCATAGGAACTAAAGAAGTGCTGCAAGGAACCTTGCAGCACTGAAAAGGTATTACCAACGGTAATGAGCGAACGCTTTGTTTGCGTCAGCCATGCGGTGAACGTCTTCACGTTTCTTAACCGCAGTACCTTTGTTCTCAGACGCGTCTAGCATTTCAGCAGCTAGGCGTTGAGCCATAGATTTTTCACCACGCTTACGCGCAGCTTCAACCAACCAACGCATAGCAAGTGCGTTACGGCGAACCGGACGTACTTCTACAGGTACTTGGTAAGTTGAACCACCTACACGGCGAGATTTAACTTCTACCGCTGGGCGAACATTTTCAAGAGCTTCTTCAAAAATAGCTAAGTGGTCTTTACCAGACTTTTCAGCCATAGAATCTAGTGCAGTGTAAACGATTTTTTCTGCAGTAGATTTTTTACCGTCAACCATTAGGATGTTAACGAATTTTGCCAGCAGTTCAGATTTGAACTTTGGATCTGGAAGGATCTTACGCTGACCAATGACGCGACGACGTGGCATGGATTTTCTCCGTTGTCTTCTTCAGGTTTTATCCAAAACTTTTCAGTTTTTTCAAAAAATTAAAAATAATTTAGTGTTTGGCCTTACTTAACGGAATCCATTAAGACTTAGGACGCTTCACACCGTACTTAGAACGACCTTGTTTACGGTCGTTAACGCCAGCACAGTCAAGTGCACCGCGAACAGTGTGGTAACGTACACCCGGAAGGTCTTTTACACGACCGCCACGGATTAGTACAACACTGTGCTCTTGAAGGTTGTGACCTTCACCGCCGATGTACGATGTAACTTCGAAGCCGTTTGTCAGACGTACACGACAAACTTTACGAAGTGCTGAGTTAGGTTTTTTAGGTGTAGTAGTGTAAACACGAGTACATACACCACGTTTTTGTGGGCACGCTTCTAGTGCAGGCACGTTGCTTTTAACAACTTGCTTTGCACGTGGCTTACGTACCAACTGGTTAATAGTTGCCATTAACTAGCTCCTGATTTACTTGAAAGTAAGCTTTGTGAAAAATCTATCCCTAACAGCGGTTGGCAGTTAGGGACGCAAAATTCTATGCAGCAGTGAGAGGTGTGTCAAGAAATATACGGATCTTTTTTGTTCAATTAGGACAATTAATCCGTAAAGCTCAATCGACAGGAAAGAAGGGTTAATCCCAAGTCAGAGATTTGGCTTGTTTTGCTGTTAGTTCAACAAAGCCAGTATAGCCAACCACTTCAATAGATGGGCTGATACGATTGCTCATGCCACGGGCTTCAATATCGCTTTGCAACGCATACACTGATGGACCTTTTACCTTGCTGAACGCCTTATGCTGAGGGTTCGCAGCGTACACGGCATCTTCAATCAACAAGACATCATCTTGCTCACTGTACAGTGCCATTGCATCGTCTAATGCAGCTACGGATTTGATGATATGTAACATGGTTTCCTCAGAATGACAGCAGTTTGCCCGCTTGTTGCAGTTTAGCTTTCAGTTGCTCACTATTTAGAGCCTCTGCATCAATGACTAAATCGGCTTGAGCCAAGCCACGCTCGGCAAGCGAATCGGCACAAACAAATACTTGCTCAATGTCGTACAAGTCGAACAGCTTGAGCATTGGTGCGTAGTCTTTGCTTAAGATGCCATTAGGCTCTTGCCCAAGCAGCAATTGGTAAACACCATCACCAACAAATAGGACAGTGATGTCTTCACAGTACGCAGATGCCGCTAGCAGCGCATCCACACCTTCACGTCCTGCATTGCTACCATGCGGAGCACTACGAAATAGGTAAGTTAGCTGACTCAAAACTGCACCACTCTATCTTGGGTTAACATGGCTTCGGCTAAGCTCCCCAAACCGGCTTGCTCAAACCCTGTAGCTAGGTTGTTCTGCTCAAGACCATGTTGATTCGCTTCATCTTCGCTGACGATGCCGCGACGTAAAGCTGCTGCAACGCAGGTTTCCAAACGAACATCGTGTTGCTGTGCGAGTGATTGCCATGCTTTGGTTAGGTCAAACTCGTCGTTGGCAGGCACGCTCAAAGCCGTACCATTAGTGACGCCATCTTGGTAAAAGAACACACTCACCAGAGTATGCCCTTGTTCAATGACCGCTTGTGCGAATTGATATGCGCTGCGTGCTGATTGGCTGCCGTAAACCGGACCATTCACGACCAGCGTGTAAGTTAATCCACTCACGCTTATTCGTCCTCAGTTTTACGCTGACGAATGTATAGGTAAACGGTGTGCTTAGAGATGTTCAGACGATCTGCTACGCGGTTGATAGCGTCTTTGATATCGAAGATACCTTTGTCGTACAGCTCCATGACGATCTGACGGTTTTTGGTGTTATTCGATACCGATTTGTCAGCGTTGATCTCTTCAATCGTGCGCTCAACCGTTTGGTCTACGAGTTCTTCAACATCACTTGCAAAGTTAACGGATGACGCCGCTTCTTTCGCTTCTTGCGTTGGCATGAACGATTGCAGCACTTGAGAGAAAGGCGCATCAAGGTTAACGTTGATACAAAGCAAACCAATCACGCGGTTTTCGCCGTTACGAATAGCAACGGTGATCGACTTCATTAATACGCCGCCTTTGGCGCGGGTGAAGTACGAACGTGAGAAGTTACGCTCAGAACCTTCGATGTCTTTCAGCATCTTAAGTGCTAAGTCAGTGATAGGAGAGCCTACCTGACGACCGGTGTTCTCACCATTAGCGATTTTGATTGCAGAGGTATTGAGGTCTTCCAGTGAGTGAAGAACGATCTCACAGAACGGACCAATAAGACTGGCAATGCCATCAACGACCGCTTCGTAAGATCTCAAGATGATTTTATCGTGCTCGGTAAATGGCATCACGTTGACAGATTCCATTTCGAGCAACATTTCCGCATTTATTGTTTCTGTAGTTGTCATAAGCCTTCGAGCGAAAAATCAACAAATTGGTGTAAGTTTATCAGAAAATTTGAAAGGCAACCTAGCAAACTCACCAACTAGTGACCTAGAACAAAAAAGGCCCGTAAAACGGACCTTTTTTCATTGAGTTATCGCTAAGGATAATTATTGAGCAGCGTTGTCGCTCTCAATTTTCAGTAGCTCAACTTCGAATACTAGCGTTGAGTTAGCAGGGATGCTTGGTGTGTCTTGGTCACCGTATGCTAGCTCTGGCGGGATAACGAATTTGAACTTAGAACCTACAGGCATTAGCTGAACACCTTCAGTCCAACCTGGGATTACGCGGTTTAGTGGGAACGTTGCTGGTTCACCACGATCGTAAGAACTGTCGAACTGAGTACCATCGATCAGAGTACCTTTGTAGTGTACTTGAACTGTGTCAGTATCTTTTGGCTTCTCACCTTCAGCTGGAGTCTCTACTTGGTATAGAAGACCAGATTCTGTCTTCACTACGCCTTCTTGCTTCTCGAATTCAGCACGGAAATCATCGCCAGCTTTCTTCGCTTCAGCTGCTTTCTCAGCCGCTTGCTTTTGCATAGTTTCTGCAACACGCTTGTCTAGAGATTCTAGAGCTGCACGAGTTTCTTCTTCGTTAAGCGCTGCGTTGCCTTTGAATACGTCTTCAATACCTTTAAGAACCAGGTCTTTGTTTAGGTCGATGCCAATCTCGCTTGGTTTTTCAATGCTAGTGCTTAGGTAGTTAGCAAATGAAACACCGATCGCGTAAGCCGCTTTGTCATCGTCGTTTTTAAAGTGAACTGCTTTACCAGTTTCTGCTTGAACTTGCTCTGCTTGAGGTGCTGCTTCTGGTTTTGTTTCTTCTTTTTGACAACCTACCGCTAGCATTACTGTTGCAGCAAGTAGCGACACTTTTAAAACTGATTTCATTAAATTCTCCCAATAATGGCTTAGCCACTGGTTGTTGTGCACAAATCTTCTATGAGACTAGTGAAGACAATCGTTATACCAATATACTAGCTATATGTCTTAAGACACAAACCGGATTATTAGATGTGATGCAAAGAATTTCTCATTTATTCCTATATTTAATTGTCATCACCACGTTAAATGGATGCTTTTTTACCGATCGCGATGTTCAACGTTGGTCACTCGAACCACAAGGTTCCACCAGCTTTGCGCTCAGCCGAGATGGTCGATTTGCGCTGCTGTACTCCAAAGAGCACCAATTGGTTCTTTGGGATTTAGAGCAAAACAAACAGCTCGCAAAGCTGGGTGAACTCGATCAAGCCGCCAATGTGGTCTCCCATATTCGCATTTCGGACAATGGTCGTTATGCAGTAACAGCGAGCCAAATGAACTTCGCTGTATGGGATCTCGGATGGACTCAAGCCGAAGGACTTTGGTCTATCGATGACGCGCTGATTCGAGACGTTGATATCACCAGTAACGGTGAACAGGTATTACTTGGACTGTCCAACGGTAAAGCGATTCACGTCAACTTAGTCACTGGTCGTCGGCTAGAGTTCCTTGCGCACCAAGAAAAAGTCAATTCTGTCGCTATCTCGCCCAACGGTCGCTTCGCTCTCACAGGTGGCAACGACTACAAAGCGTATCTGTGGGATACCGAAACAGGGCTGGTATTGCGTACCTTTGAGCACGACCAACGCGTAGTCAGAGTCGCTTTACAGAGAGATGGCAAACTGGCCATGACCTCAGACGGTGGCAACCAAGCCATCATCTGGAATTTAGAGACGGGTGAAGAAGTCACGCAACTGAGCAGTTGGTCTCGTCAGTTAATCTTTTCGACGGCGCGCTTCTCCGATGATGGCAGCTTGTTAGTAACTGGCACACCTTCAGGTCGTGTGATGGTGTGGGATACCCAGACCGGCAAACGCGTCGATGGATTTGAAGTTGAGCCGAAAAAAGATACTCGCCCTCCCCGTGCGGTCGTGTATGATGCTGCCTTTGATTCCAAGCAACGTGTAATTACTGCCACTTCTGCGGGCATTGCCCAAGCTTGGCAGCTAGAGAACGGATCATGACAGATAAAATCATTCAGCAATTGGAAGCACGCATCAATGACTTAGAATGTCAGCTTGCGTTCCAAGAACAGACTATTGAAGATCTGAACGGCGCCTTGTCGCAGCAACAACTGCAAATTACCAAGATGCTCGATCAGATGAAATATGTGGTAGGTAAAGTGAAAAATATGGACTCGTCGAATTTAGCCGATCCGTCAGAAGAAACCCCACCACCGCATTATTAAAATGCAGGCTCAAATAGCATAAAGCCCAGAACGTGTTCTGGGCTTTGTTGTATTCGCTACTTAAAAATGTTGCTTAGGAATGAGCGGGACGAAATTATTCGTCTGCGTAGATTTTAACGGTCAGCTCGCCTCGCGTATTGATGCCAGCTCGGTACATGCCAGAACTGTTCATCGCAAAGTGCAGCTCACCTTTAGCATCAATTGCAATCAAACCACCTTCGCCGCCCATTGCTTTTAAATCACCCTGAATAATGTGTTCGCACGCCGTATGAACGTCTTCTTGCAAATAACGCATGCGTGCTGCAACGTCTTCCGCAACACGTTTACGAATAAAGAACTCACCGACACCCGTAGTGGAAACCGCGACGACACCATTCTCTGCCACCGTACCACAACCAATCAGAGCGGAGTCTCCCACTCGACCGTATTTCTTGTTGGTCACGCCACCAGTACTGGTGGCAGCGGCTAAGTTGCCTTGTTGGTCCAATGCCACTGCACCAACCGTACCGTGCTTACGATCATCTGGGTAACGAGATTCCGACAGAGCAAACAGTCCTTTCTCACGCATAGACAGCAACTGCTCATAGCGGCGATCGGTAAAGAAGTAATCCTGCTCGGTGTACTCATGACCTTGTTCAAAAGCAAACTTCTCTGCGCCCTCGCCCACCAACAATACATGGTTGCTGTTTCGCATCACGTCACGAGCGAGTTCAATGGGGTTTCTGATATGACGCACCCCAGCGACTGCCCCTGCGGCTTGATGTCGACCATCCATCACAGAGGCATCCATTTCGACCATCTCGTTATGGGTCAGTACCGAGCCTTTACCCGCATTAAAATTAGGAGAGTCTTCCAGCACTTTCACTGCCGCCACGACCGCATCTATGGCTTCACCACCTGTTGCTAGGATTTGATGCCCCGCTTTTACCGCAGCTTCTAAATCCGCCAAGATGGATTGTTGCAGTTCGTCACTCATCTGTTCACGCAAGATAGTGCCTGCACCGCCATGAATGGCAATCGAGAAAGGTTTCGTCATCGCTTTGTCCAACTGTTATTCCTTGTATGATTGGCACTACACCCCAGATAGACAAAAAGCGCAAGTTGAAACCTCAACTTGCGCTTTTTAAAGCTTTGCTAGATAGCGTTATCTAGTGAAGAGCGTGCGATTAGTGAGAACCGCAACCGCCGCCGCCACAACATTCGTGGTCGTCAGCTTTTTCTTCGCCACCACAGCAGCCGCCTTCGTGATCGTGGTCGTGACCGCCACAACAGCCACCACCTTGGTGGATGTGACCGTGTTCGATCTCTTCAGCTGTCGCTTCACGAGTAGCCATAACTTCTACTTCGAAAGTTAGTGTTTGACCAGCTAGCATGTGGTTGCCGTCTACAACAACTTCGTCGCCGTCTACTTCAGTTACTTCTACAGGGATTGGACCTTGGTCAGTATCTGCTAGAAAACGCATGCCAACTTCGATTTGGTCAACGCCTTGGAATACGTCTGCAGGAACACGTTGCACTAGTGCATCGTTGTGGTCGCCGTACGCATCTTCAGGAGCTACTGTTACTGAGAACTTGTCGCCAGCCACTTTACCTTCTAGTTCTTTCTCAAGACCAGTGATTAGGTTGTTGTGACCGTGAAGGTAATCAAGAGGTGCTTCAGAAGTTGATTGATCAACAACAACACCGTCTTCCAACATTACTTTGTATGCAAGGCTTGCAACAACGTTCTTTTCAATTTTCATACTAACTCCAGGGAGATTAATTGACCTAACCAGAATGGGGTTAAGTACCGAGATGATAGTATTATGGGGATCAATTAACGAAGTTCAATTACTCAGGCTTAAAAATCCCGATCATTTCTTGTTCTGAGTGTTTATTTTTTTCTACAGATTGCGGTTTACGCTGCTCGGTATAATCGCAGTCGACACACTCAACCAGCTCAATGTTGTTATCAATCCACCAGCGTAGAGTATCTTGCTGACTGCATTGCGGGCAGCTTGCACCCGCGATAAAACGTTTCTTGGCTTTCACTTTTGTTCCTTTTCCCGCTTGATGCTGCGCGGGTACTACTTCCAATGATTTGGCGACTGTTGGTCGCTTTCCATTTCACGACCGAA
Source organism: Vibrio sp. M260121 (assembly GCF_036533715.1). NCBI lineage: Bacteria > Pseudomonadati > Pseudomonadota > Gammaproteobacteria > Vibrionales > Vibrionaceae > Vibrio > Vibrio sp. M260121. The sequence continues at coordinate 9,802 of NZ_JATABF010000043.1, forward strand.
GATTTCTTCTAGTTCTTTACGTGCTTCTTTCGAGCGTTGAGCAAGTTCTTTGTCCTCATTGTGCTGAGGTAACAAGTCTTTGAGCATAGCATTATCTAGCTTGCGAAAATGTGCTTCTGCCCGCTTTGCTTGATACGGGTGCATGCCTAATTCTACGAGCGCTTGGCGACCTAGATCTAAAGCACCCAAAAAGGTTTCACGCGAGTAATTCTGCACGCCGTGGTTCATTAACTGGTAGGCTTCTACGCGGCTGCGAGCACGGGCAAGGATCTTCAACTTCGGAAAGTGCGCACGGCAAATGTCGACAATCGCCATCACCTCATCTGGTGAGTCGGTACAGATCACTAAAGCTTCTGCTTTATCTGCCCCCGCGGCACGTAACAAATCAATCTGAGTCGCATCACCATAAAACACCTTATAACCGTATTTACGCAGCAAGTGGATTTGGCTCGCGTCACTTTCTAGTACTGTTACTTTGATCTTATTGGCGTACATCAAGCGGCCGACAATCTGACCAAAACGACCAAAGCCCGCGATGATCACTCGTGGTCGACGATCCACCACATTGGTCGTCACGCTCTCTTCTTCTTGGTTAAGTGTGTGCGCAAACCACTTCTTCTGCCCCATGAGCAACAGCGGCGTGGTCACCATCGACAAGCTCACCACCACCAACAAGAAAGCAACTTGTTCTTTGGTTAAGATACCTTCTTGGCTTGCCGCAGTGAAAATCACAAACGCAAACTCACCACCTTGGCTCAAAATCGCCGCCATACGACTGCGCGACTTAGCACGAACTCGAGCAGTGCGAGCCAAGACATACAGCACCAAACCTTTGACTACAACAAGGGCAATCACGGCACTAATAATCGCAAACGGTTGAAGTGCTAATAAGCCCAAGTTCACTGCCATACCCACAGCAATAAAGAACAAGCCAAGCAGCAGACCTTTAAACGGTTCAATCGCGATTTCTAGCTCATGACGGTATTCACTTTCTGCCAGCAGCACACCCGCTAAGAAAGTACCGAGCGCCATCGAAAGCCCCAGCTTTTGCATCGCAACAGAAATGCCAAGTACGACTAGGAGGGCGGCAACGGTGAAGAGTTCTCGCACTCCACTCATCACCACAAAACGGAACAGAGGACGTAAGAGGAAATGACCGCCAACTAATAGCGCAGCCACACTGCCTAACACCCAAATAGCATCTAACCAATCACCGCCGCTTTGACCACCAGCGAGTAATGGCAACATGGCGAGCATCGGGATGACGGCAATATCTTGGAATAACAACACTGCAAAACCCGATTGTCCGGTTTCCGTGCCGGCTTGCCCCTGCTCTTCGATCACTTTTAGTGCAATCGCGGTGGACGAGAGTGCCAAGCCCATACCGATCACTAAGCTCACTTGCATGCTCAAACCAAATAGGCTGACGATGCTACCTATCACCGCAGTGGTGACAATAACTTGGGCGCCACCTAGACCGAGGATGGGTCCGCGCATCTGCCATAACTTTTTGGGGTTCAGTTCCAAACCAATTAAGAACAGCAGCAACACCACCCCGAGTTCGGCGAAGTGCAGAATCGCATCCACATCACTGATCAACCCCAGCCCCCAAGGGCCAATTAAAACACCTGCTATCAGGTAGCCAAGTACCGACCCCAGACCCAGCCGCTGGGCAATCGGCACCGCAATAACGGCAGCAGAAAGGAATACCACACTACTTTGAAGAAACTCACTGGTTATCGCCATGTCGACCTCCTTGCTCATCCCACTCTCTCAGGGGGTTGTTCAGCCATTGACGATATTGTTCAGCATGCTGATAACGTTCGATGTCCGATACATTGCGCGACCAGTACAGCACTAAAGGCTCAATCCAATGCATCTGACATAAAGCGGCAGTCAGTTCAAACGGTTGTAGAATTTGCTCAAGTGGGTATTTGTTGTACCCCATCGGGCTGAACGCATCCTCTTTACCACCAGTAGTGATTACACTGCGCCAGTACTTACCCGCTAATGCGCTACCATCACCAAATGCAAAGCCTTTGCCCAACACGCGATCCATCCACTCTTTCAACAGTGCGGGACAGGAATACATATAGAGAGGATGATGAAAAACGATCACATCGTGCGTCATCAGCAGATCGTGTTCGTAGTTCACATCAATAAAGAAATCAGGGTACGCGCCATAAAGATCGTGCACGGTGACATGACCCAGTGATTCGATTTTTTTAATCATCACTTGGTTGGCAATGGAGTTTTGCGGTTCTGGGTGAGCATAAATAACCAGAACCCTCGGAGGAATGGGCGTAGCAACAGCCAAATGGTCGTCCTTGTGTTGATTTCTCAGGGAAAATTATCGTTATCAGTTTGTTATACTTTTTTGTATAGCATAATGCAATTAAAGCGCAGAGATCGACTTTTCCCGCCAATACCCCTACTATTCACCGCGAGATCAACGACCAAGAAACGCGCACTGCGCAAAGTGAATTAAAACTCTATGATTACCTTCTCTGATATTCAGTTACTGCGTGGCGGTAAACCTCTTTTAGACCAAGCATCTGCAACCATTCACCCGGGTGACAAAGTGGGTCTGGTTGGTAAAAACGGCTGTGGTAAATCAACTCTGTTTGCCCTACTAAAAGATGAACTGTCGATTGATGCAGGCTCATTTAGCCAACCTCAACATTGGGAATTGGCTTGGGTTGCACAGGAAACGCCAGCACTCGACCGTAGCGCACTGGAATACGTCATTGATGGTGATCGTGAGTTCCGCGATCTTGAAGCTCAACTGGCTGTCGCCGAAGAGAAAGACAACGGTACCCTAGTTGCGGAGATCCATGGCAAGATTGAAACCATTGGCGGTTACAGCATTCGCGCACGTGCTGCCGAGCTGCTTGATGGTCTGGGCTTTAGCCAGGAGCAAATGAGCTGGAACCTGACTCAGTTCTCGGGTGGTTGGCGTATGCGCCTTAACTTGGCTCAAGCGTTGTTGTGTCGTTCTGATCTACTGTTACTCGACGAACCAACCAACCACTTGGATTTGGACGCAGTAATGTGGCTAGAGCGCTGGCTACAAAACTACCCTGGCACACTGATTCTGATCTCGCACGACCGTGATTTCTTGGATCCGATCGTTGGTCGCATCATTCACATAGAGAACCAGCAGCTGAACGAATACACGGGTAACTACTCGTCATTCGAAAACCAACGCGCACAAAAAATGGTGCTGCAACAAGCGATGTTCGAGAAGCAACAGAAACAGATGTCGCACATGCAAAGCTACATCGACCGCTTCCGTTACAAAGCATCCAAAGCGCGCCAAGCACAAAGCCGCATTAAAGCGCTGGAGCGTATGGAGAAGGTGCTGCCAGCTCAGTTCGATAACCCATTTAGTTTCCAGTTCCGCGATCCTGCAGCGCTGCCAAATCCAATCATGATGATGGATGAAGTATCGGCGGGTTACGGTGATAACCTGATCCTAGAAAAGATCCGCCTTAACCTTGTTCCGGGCAGCCGCATTGGCCTACTTGGTCGTAACGGCGCGGGTAAATCAACCTTGATCAAATTGCTGTCTGGTGAGCTAAAAGCGCAAGGCGGCGATCTAACTTACTCGCAAGGCGTGAAGATCGGTTACTTCGCTCAGCACCAACTAGAAACACTGCACCCAGAAGAAACACCGCTTCAGCACATGATGCAAATCGCGCCGGATCAAACCGAGCAGCAACTACGTGATTACCTAGGTAGCTTTGGTTTCCAAGGTGATAAAGCGCTTGAGAAAGTTGCACCGTTTTCTGGTGGTGAGAAAGCACGTTTGGTATTGGCATTAATTGTGTGGCAGAAACCGAACCTATTGCTACTCGATGAACCGACCAACCACTTGGACTTGGACATGCGCCAAGCACTGACCATGGCACTGCAAACATTCGAAGGTGCGATGGTGATTGTTTCGCACGATCGCTACCTATTGCGTGCAACCACAGATGATTTGTACCTTGTGCACGATCGCCAAGTCGCACCATTCGACGGTGACTTGAACGATTACTACAAGTGGTTGACCGAGCAACAAAAAGCCGAGCGTAAAGAAGCACAAGCGGCTCAGCCAGTTAAAGATAACGCCAACAGTGCAGCGGCGAAAAAAGAGCAAAAGCGACGCGAAGCAGAATTTCGTAAGCAGACCGCACCAATTCGCAAAACGCTGACACAGTTAGAAAACAAAATGGATAAGTTAGGTGAAGCTCTAGCGAAAGCAGAAGAGCAATTAGCGGATAACTCGCTGTATGAAGCCGAAAACAAGGCTAAACTTAACGAAGTGTTGGCGCTTCAAGCTTCTAGCAAAGCAGATCTTGAAGAAGTAGAAATGGAATGGATGTCTGCCCAAGAAACACTCGAGCAGATGGAACTAGAGTTTAATCAATGACAAACGAGCACGCAGAATACACTCTTACCCTAGAACACCTTTGGCAGTTCAGTCTGCAATTTTATGGTGTGCGAGAAGTGAAGGAAGCGTGCTTATCATTGCAAAACAACTACCACGGCAACGTGAACCTATTACTGCTGCTCAGATGGCTCGATGAGCAGCAGGTGATTTTCCAAGAGCAAGACTGGCATTTAGTTCAAGGCTGTCTTGGTCGAAGTGAAACTCTGCTCCACTCTTACCGTGAACTTCGTCGCCACCTCAAATCACAAGTTAATGACGCGCTTTATCGCGAAGCATTGCAGTTCGAATTGCAGCTCGAAAAACAGCAACAGTCCGACCTCGTCGACTGCGTCAACTCACTCAAATTAGTCAAGAATGATGGCGAACCACTGACGCTGAGATACTGTCGCCAGTTAGGTGGAGAGCATCTGCAACAGGCATTCTCCATTCCAGTTCCAAACATTCAATATCCATAAATCAGTCATAAACCAGTAAAATATCTATACTAAAGCTATAAAGGATTATATTAATAAGTTCTTCAGCGAACATTGAAGGACCATATAAGAGCAGTTAGGTATGACACAATTTTTCGCAGCCGCCGGGATTAAGAACCCGCATCTTCAGACGCTATTGCCACGCTTTATCCGCAAGAAAGCGTTGTTTACGCCTATTTGGCAAACACTCGATACACCGGATGGTGACTTCTTAGATTTGGCGTGGTCACAACAGCCAGATTCTGAAGCCGCTCACAACAAACCAATCTTCGTCCTCTTTCATGGCTTAGAAGGATGCTTCTATAGTCCGTATGCGAACGGTTTGATGAACGCCTTCTCTGAATCGGGTTGGCTGTCAGTGATGATGCACTTTCGTGGTTGCAGCGGTAAGCCAAACAAGAAAGCCCGCGCCTATCATTCTGGCGAAGTAACGGATGCTCGTTTCTTTCTTCAGCAACTCAATCAGCAATTCCCTAACAACCCTAAAGTTGCGGTCGGCATTTCCCTTGGCGGTAACATGCTGGCGAACTACTTGGCTGAGTATAAAGACGACCCAATATTAAGTGCCGCAACCATTGTCTCTGCACCACTGAACTTGGCAGCATGTGCCAATCGTATTGAGCAGGGCTTCTCGAAAGTTTACCGACGTTACTTGCTCTCTTCACTCAAACGCAATGCACTGCAAAAGCACGACTTAATCCAAGGTGAACTCGCCTTGTCGTATAACTCGATCAAACGCGTGACTCGTTTGTATGAATTTGATGACTTGATCACTGCTCCTCTGCATGGTTTTAAAGACGCGCAAGATTATTACGATCAATGTTCAGGCTTAAGTAAGTTGCAACAGATCACCTTGCCAACCTTGATCATCCACGCCAAAGACGATCCGTTTATGACCGAAGAGGTTATCCCAAAATTCGTATTGCCAGACAATATCGATTACCGACTTTATGAACATGGTGGACACGTTGGCTTCCTGACGGGCACAGCATTAAAACCTAAATTCTGGTTAGAAGAAGCCCTGCCGGCTTATTACGAAAGTATCGCCGCTGACTACCTTTCTGCTGTATCCGTACCGCGAACACAGTAAACTACTAGGCGTGCCAGACAGAACGCTTCTGCACGTACTAAACATCATAAAAGTTTGAGGTATTTATGATCATTCCATGGCAAGACATTGCGCCAGAGACACTAGAAAACCTGATCCGCGAATTCGTGCTACGTGAAGGCACCGACTACGGCTCAGTGGAAGTTTCATTGCAGAGTAAAATCGATCAGGTCAAATCCCAATTAGAGAAAGGCGAAGCGGTCATCGTATTTTCTGAGCTTCATGAAACGGTTGATATCCAACTAAAAGCAAAGTTTTAGACCCTTCACATTTTACCGTATCCCACTCGATGACAAGGGCTTGTTACATGCTATAGTGGGTTATCGACCGTGCAGCATACGTGTGCTGCACTTTACAGGTAAGTAATTTTCGACAAGGTTTGTCATGTCAGCGAAACACCCAATCATTGCGGTTACTGGTTCGTCCGGTGCCGGCACAACCACCACTTCTGAAGCCTTCCGTAAGATGTTCAATATGATGAACGTCAAACCAGCGTGGGTTGAAGGTGACAGCTTCCACCGCTTTACACGTCCAGAGATGGATGTCGAAATCCGCAAAGCGCGTGAGCAAGGCAAGCACATCAGCTACTTTGGTCCACAAGCCAATGACTTTCCGGGGCTAGAAGAGTTCTTCCGTAAGTTCGGTGAAGATGGTACTGGCAGCGTGCGCCGCTATCTGCACACTTTTGATGAAGCCGTTCCATACAACCAAATGCCGGGCACCTTTACGCCTTGGCAAGATCTGCCAGAAAACAGCGATGTGCTGTTCTACGAAGGTTTACACGGTGGCGTGGTAGATGGTGATGTCAATGTGGCGCGTCACGTCGATTTTCTGATTGGCATGGTGCCGATTGTGAACTTGGAATGGATCCAAAAGTTTGTTCGTGACACGCGCGATCGTGGTCATTCAAGAGAAGCGGTGATGGATTCGATCGTGCGCTCGATGGACGATTACCTAAACTACATTACCCCGCAATTTTCTCGCACACATATCAACTTTCAGCGCGTACCGACCGTCGACACTTCTAACCCACTTAACGCCAAAGGCATCCCAAGTTTGGATGAGAGTTTTGTGGTGATCCGCCTACGCGGTATCAAGAATGTCGACTTCCCGTATTTGCTGGCGATGATTGATGGCTCATTCATGTCTCGCCATAACACCATTGTGGTTCCTGGCGGCAAGATGAGCTTTGCAATGGAGCTCATAGTAAGGCCGATTCTGCAACAGCTCATCGAAACAGGGAAAATTGGCTAAAAACCTCCCTACCGGAGTGTTTACTTTTCATACCGTGATCATGTGCACAGTTTTGCTTACAAAATCTCAATCATGGCACGATTAAAATCAAGAAATCGTTTTCGAAAAAGGATACTATTTCTAACCGAAACACAAGAGAGCTTGCAGCATATAAAAAGTGCTCTTATTCTAGTAGGCCAATTCAGGCTTAGCTAAAATATGGATAGCGCAAGCGTACCCTGCAGAGGAAGTGAGATATTATGGTTCTAGGTAAACCTCAAACCGACCCAACATTAGAGTGGTTTCTTTCACACTGTCATATTCATAAGTACCCATCAAAAAGCACGCTAATTCACGCGGGCGAAAAAGCAGAGACTTTGTACTACATCGTTAAAGGTTCTGTTGCGGTTCTTATCAAAGACGAAGAAGGTAAGGAAATGATCCTTTCTTACCTAAACCAGGGCGACTTCATTGGTGAACTTGGTCTATTCGAAGAAGACCAAGAGCGTACAGCTTGGGTTCGCGCTAAATCTCCTTGTGAAGTGGCAGAGATTTCTTTCAAGAAATTCCGTCAACTTATCCAAGTTAACCCAGACATCCTAATGCGTCTTTCGGCGCAAATGGCTCGTCGTCTACAAGTTACTAGCCAAAAAGTGGGTGACCTAGCGTTCCTAGACGTAACTGGTCGTATCGCTCAGACTCTTCTGAACCTTGCTAAACAACCAGATGCGATGACGCACCCAGACGGCATGCAAATCAAGATCACTCGTCAAGAAATCGGTCAAATTGTTGGCTGTTCTCGTGAGACAGTAGGCCGTATCTTGAAGATGCTAGAAGAGCAGAACCTAATTTCTGCGCACGGTAAAACTATCGTTGTTTACGGGACTCGTTAATCTCGATTAACGTTTAAAAAATTTAAAAGCCACCAAATGCAAGTTTGGTGGCTTTTTTGTTTTTAAGAGACAAGAACGGAAAACAAAGAATCGAGAACTGGGAACGCTGCGCTTCGGGATCGGACTTCGTCCTTTGAAATGAAAAGACAAAGAACCGAGAATCGGGAACACTGCGTTCCGAGAGCGGACTTCGTCCTTCGGGATTAAGCCCTCTCAGATTTCGAGTTTTCAACTCTCCCAAAACGAAGCTTTTCCGACTCCACAGGTCATAGCCCGTTCTGATATCCCAACAAACTCCAACCATAGAAGCAGAAACATTCAGCTTTTCAGAGTGTAAACTCTCTCGAAGCGAAGCATTCCTGCATCCATAGGCTGCAGCCCGTTCTCATGTCCCAACAAACTCCAACCTTCAAAGCTGAAACCTTCAACATTCCAGAGTGCAAACTCTCTCGAAGCGAAGCGTTTCCGCATCTAGAGGGCGTAGCCCGTTCTCGCCTCTTCTTTACCCGTTGGTGCTTTCGAAAATCTTATCTGCTGATGCCGCTACAAATCCTGGGTACAACTCACCGTTATCCATTGGGTAGCGCTTAGCAAACTCGTAGAAGCCTCCAGGAATCACCTCAACGCCTTCAGTAAAGGTCACTGGCACTTTGTCTGCCATGGTCGATGATTGCTCTAGTAACACCTCTGGCGTGCCTTTTACTTCACCGCCATTCTCGTTGATGGTGAACCCTACTGTACGTAGGTGGTCGTTCACTTGCTTTACTTCTTGATGCTGGTTGAGTTGATTCACACTCACTGTGAAGTGGTTCGCTCCGTAACCGTGCGCAGCAAGCCAAGAAGCGTATTCACTCTCTTTCGCCAAAGTTTGGAAGTCAGCGTAGCTGAGGTTCCACAAACGTCCGCCGTATAAGAAATCACTGCCGGTCAGTTTAGAAGCATCAACCTGCTCTACCAGCTTATGAACAATGGCTTGAAGCTCTGGTGAACACTCATCCACTTTCAATTCACTGATGAAGACTTTTGGTTGTTTCGGATCTGGGTGCTCAAAATGTTTTGCCACCAGCTTTTTGCTTTCAAATACGTAGTCACCACAGGCTTTGTAACCCACCGCTAGGAATGGCTTCGCTAACGTTTTAATGCCTAGGGGAGCGACATTAAACGTACGTAGCGCAATATGGTCATTAATCAGAGGCTCATCTTCTTGAAGAAGTTGATGGACTTTAGCAGCGGAAGGGCAAAGACGTTGAATGTAGTCTTGCCATAGCGATTCAAATAACACATCGGGCGTCATAACGACTCCTTGTTATGAAATGTAGAGTTAGGGGTAAGAGGAAGTTGACCGCTCGTTCACAGCCCTAAAGCTGTCCAGAATCACGAACGAGCGGCCATCAACCTGTGACGGTATGTGTGGCATAAGTGCCAGTCAGTCAACACGCTCTGGAGAGTCTTAAGCTCGCCTTTGGCGTTTGCCAGCGCGATTACCAGAATCCTAACTTGGTAAATAGCTCCGGCAGAGAGAAGCGGCGATACTTGGTCACCGCTTCGTATTTCTCTATTACAGGCTTACACCTGGGCTCAATGTTGCAGGCAAGACCGTCTCTTGTCCTTCCATTGATGCCATTGGGTACGCACAGTAGTCTGCTGCGTAGTAAGCACTTGGACGTAGGTTACCTGAGGCACCCGGACCACCAAATGGCGCATCACCACTTGCACCCGTTAACTGGCGGTTGCGGTTCACGATGCCGGCTCGAATGTGGTCCACGAAGTATTCCCACTCTTGGTCGTCGGTTGAAACCAGACCAGCCGATAGACCAAAGCGCGTATCGTTCGCCAGTTCTACTGCTTTCTCTAGCCCTTCGTAGCGTACTACTTGTAGAAGTGGACCGAAGTACTCTTCATCTGGCAATTCGGCAATGTTCGTCACGTCGATGATACCCGGAGAAACAAACGCCGCTTCGCCTGCTTTCGCTTCAATCAAGCTTTCACCACCCAGTGATTGCAGATTCGCTTGTGCATCGAGAATGAACTTGGCTGCCGCAACCGAAATTTGCGGTCCCATGAATGGTGCAGGCTCTGCAAATGGTTGGTCTACGCGAATATTGCGTGTCGCTTCCACCAGCTTAGTAATGACTGCATCACCCTTGTCGCCAAATGGAATGTACAGACGACGAGCACAGGTACAGCGTTGTCCTGCACTGATGAAAGCAGATTGGATAATGGTGTAAACCGTCGCATCTAGGTCGCCGTAGTTATCCGAGATAACCATCGGGTTGTTGCCACCCATTTCAAGCGCCAGCATCTTGCCCGGCTGACCAGCAAATTGACGATGCAGAACATGACCTGTGTTCGCACTACCTGTGAACAGCACGCCATCAATGCCTTTCGCATCCGCCAGCGCAATGCCTGTCTCTTTCGCACCTTGGACTAGGTTAATCACACCTTTTGGTAGACCAACCTCTTCCCAAAGTTTCATGGCTAATTCACCCGTCCATGGTGTTTGCTCAGACGGTTTGAAAACCACGGTATTACCTGCTAGCAGCGCTGGCACAATGTGGCCATTTGGTAAGTGACCAGGGAAATTATAAGGACCAAACACCGCCATCACGCCTAGTGGACGATGACGCAATACAATTTGGTTTCCTGCGGCTTCACGTGTCGCTTCACCAGTACGGTCGTGGTAAGCACGAATAGAAATAGCAATTTTACCTGCCATCGCTGCCGCTTCGGTACGTGTTTCCCAGATTGGCTTGCCCGTTTCTTTGGCAATCACTTCAGCGATTTTTTCGCTGTTCTCTTTTACCTTCTCAGCAAAAGCCAACACGATCGCCTCACGCTCTGAAAATGGGCGCTTCTTCCAATCAACAAACGCTTCACGCGCCGCAGATACCGCTTGGTTAACCTGCTCTGCTGTTGCGCCGTTGCCTTGCCAGATCACTTCTTGGTTGTAAGGCGACAGAGACGTAAATGCTTCACCCTGACCTCGTACCCATTCACCTGCAATCCAATGTGTCATTGTTTCTATCCTTAAATTCTGTCGTCAGTTACTGCGGAAGAAGGCGAACAAAATCCCCTTCCTCAACCAAGAGTGCATCCGCCAATTCTGGGGCTAGCACTACGCTTTGCGTTTCTGCGTCATACGCTGCTTTTGCTGCGGCGGCACGGAAATTCTCAAATGACGAATTACACATCAAGAAGTCTTTTGTGCTGGTGTGCTCCGAGATTTTGACTTGCGCGCGGAATGAGTGGCGTACCGATTCGATATTGCGTAGGTCACACTCCACCGTTGGACCACCATCGAAAATGTCAACGTAGCCACGGTTGGTAAAGCCTTCACGCTCAAGCAGCTTCAATGCTGGACGCGTGTTGTCGTGCACTTTGCCAATCACGGCTTGTGCCTCTGGGCTCAGTAGGTTGATGTAGATTGGCAACTTCGGCATCAAGTCGGCGATAAAGCCTTTCTTGCCGATACCAGTTAGGTAATCCGCAAGCGTAAAATCGATAGAGAAGAAATGCTCTTGAAGCCACTGCCAGAATGGTGAATTACCTTCCTCGTCTGAAACACCACGCATTTCAGCAAAGATGGTTTCCGAGAAACGTTCTGGGTGCTCTGCCATCATTAAGAAACGACACTTGGACATCAGACGCCCGTTCAAGCCACCACGGAATTTCTCGCGTAGGAACAAGGTACAGATTTCGCTGTTACCCGTGTAGTTGTTACCAAACGTCAGCAGCTTAACCACGTTGTTTACGCCAAGCTTTGGTGACGAGTGCACCACTTTACTGATGTGGTAAGAATAAAAAGGCACATCCCAGCCGATCGAAGCTTCAATACCCGTGGTACCTGCCACCTCACCAGTTTCAGATTCGAACCCCACCATTAGGTAGCCTTCATCACCGGCTTCCTTCACGTCAGGTTTGCCAAAACTGTATTCTGAGTGTTTGATTCGATTGGTTAACAGTTCTTCGTTAACCGGAAGAGATGTAAATCCATGACCTGACTCAACCGCACAGGTGTGCAGCGCGTCATAATCCGACATTGCGATAGGGCGAACTACTAGCATCAATACTCCCTCCAGATGCAAGAAGATCCTAACTATATTGTAGGAACAATACCCCCATCAGAGATCCTTGATGGGGGTGTCTAGGTTGACGATAAGCTGAGATCGCACTTAAACCAGCGTTGCGATCGCTTTATCTAGCTTCGCCAAACCTTCTTCGATTTCTTGTTGTGTGATAACGAGTGATGGTGTGAAACGTACGACATTGGCACCCGCAACCAATACCATGAGACCTTGTTTACCCGCAGCAACCAGTACGTCACGCGCACGACCTTGCCACTCATCATTCAGTGCTGCACCAAGCAGTAGACCTTTACCGCGCACTTCAGAGAAGATGTTGTATTTCGCGTTAATCTTCTCCAGACCTTCACGGAACATGGCTTCACGCTCTAGTACGCCAGCCAATACTTCTGGTTTTGTCACTTCATCAACAACTGCTTCTGCAACCGCACACGCTAGTGGGTTACCGCCGTAAGTTGAACCGTGCGTGCCCACTTTCATGTGCTCAGCCAGTTTTGCCGTCGTTAGCATGGCACCGATTGGGAAACCGCCACCCAGTGATTTCGCTGTGCTCAGAATGTCTGGCGTAATGCCTAGACCTTGGTATGCATAGAAGTGGCCTGTACGACCGTTACCAGTTTGCACTTCATCGAAGATAAGCAGTGCGTTGTGCTTGTCACACAGTTCGCGAACTGCTTGAGCGAACTCAGGTGTTGGTGGAATGATGCCGCCCTCACCTTGTAGAGGCTCCATCATTACCGCACAAGTGCGATCCGACATGTGTGCTTGTAGTGCTTCGATATCGTTGTAAGGAAGGTGTGTCACATCGCCCGGCTTAGGACCGAAACCGTCTGAGTAAGCCGCTTGACCACCAACCGTTACCGTGAAGAAAGTACGACCGTGGAAACCTTGTTTGAATGCGATGATTTCAGATTTCTCAGTACCATGAACGTCTGCTGCATAACGACGTGCTAGCTTTAGTGCCGCTTCGTTTGCTTCTGCGCCAGAGTTAGCGAAGAACACGCGCTCAGCAAAGCTGACTTCTGTTAGCTTCTTCGCCAATCGCAGTGCAGGCTCGTTAGTCATAACATTACTTAGGTGCCAAAGCTTGTTACCTTGCTCAGTCAATGCGTTCACCATAACTGGGTGACAATGACCAAGACAGCTCACCGCAATACCACCAGCAAAGTCGATGTATTCATTTCCGTTCTGATCCCAAATGCGTGAACCTTCACCTTTTACAGGGATCATTTCCATCGGGTTATAGCAAGGTACCATTACCTCATCGAATAAACCGCGCTCTACTTTGTTTTCCGTTGTCATTGCACATTCCTTCTTGATACCGCATGCCTAGCAGATAAGCGAATTTAACCGGCACTCTTTGCCAGCAAATAATGTTTTGCATTTAAGCTATTGCGGCATTGTATTTACATTTAATTAACCATTTCAATAGTGATTTATTCTTTTCGCTTTAGAGCGCAACCACCCATACTCACTATCCATGATTATTTATGCACCAAGAAACGCAAATAGAGAAGCGATTTTTTATAAAAGTTATGTATGACAAGGGTTAGAAAGAAAGGAGAAAAATGAATAGCCGCCACCAAATAGACGGAACGCATAGTTTTGCATTCCCATTCTTAGGCGAAAAACATGAAGAATTTGTTAAGAAAGGTGATCGCGATCAGATCGCTTTGCGCGCAAGAAAGTTTGCAAGCAGCTCGTGACCTTGTTCTGTCTTAATCGACTCAGGATGAAACTGTACAGCGTCAATTGGCAGGGTTTTATGCTGGTAGCCCATGATTTCATCCATGGTTCCGTCAGTCAGCTCTGTCCAAGCGGTCAATTCAAACACATCAGGTAACGTGCCGTTTTTCACCACCAGAGAGTGGTAGCGGGTTACCGTCAATGGGTTATTAAGGTTTTTAAACACACTGCGACCGTTGTGACGAATTGGTGATGTCTTGCCGTGCATCACTTGTCGAGCACGTACCACTTCCCCTCCAAACACCTGTGCAATCGCCTGATGACCAAGGCAAACGCCCAAGATAGGTAACTTACCAGCAAAGTGCTCAATGGCTTGTAGAGAGATACCTGCTTCGTTAGGAGTGCATGGCCCTGGAGAGATCACCAAATGAGTTGGGTTGAGCGCCTCAATGCCTTGGATGTCGATTTCATCGTTACGCACCACCTTTACGTCTGCACCAAGTTCGCAGAAGTATTGGTAAAGGTTGTAGGTAAAAGAGTCGTAGTTATCGATGATCAACAACATAAAGGGTCGGTTGCTCCAATCCGTTTTGGCAATGCTTACGTAGTGAATCGTCACGTTCGTGACAATCAAGGGCGGTATTTTGCTATACCAAGCAAGAAAGGCAAGTTTTTGCTGAATAAAAAGGCCAGTATAGGCTGGCCTTTGGTCTTTACAGCTATTTAGGAACTGTTTGTCAGGAAATAAATTCGCTTAGCGGCGACGGCGGAATAAGCCTAGACCTAGCAGCGCAATTAGCGCGCCAAAGCCAAATGAACCACCATCATCATCGTCTGATGGGTTCGTGCTCGACGGCTCTAGCGTAACATCGCGAGAATCGCTGAACTTAACCGTATTACCCGTAGAGTCTGTCACTTTCTCTTCTAGAACGTACTGACCTTCTGTTGGTGCTTTATCGAATTCCACACTGACACTACGAGCATCAATGTCCGCTTGTGTCAGAGTGGCACTCGCTTCGTAACCATCAGCATCAGAGGTTGACGACGCCGCTTGAGTTGCTTCCGTCAGGCTTACTGTCACGATATCACCGACAACTGCGTTTGGTGGTAGACGAACTTCCACTGCTAAGTTTTCACCTGAGCTTGGTAGATCGATATCTGTATCTGGGAAATCAATCGCGATGATCACCGGATCATGGTCAGACGCCGAGAACGCATCTTTGTACTTCGGCATATCACCGGTGTACTTGCTGCTGTATTCGAACAAGTTACTTTCTAGTGAGTTGATGTGCCAATCTTCTATCGCCACCACTTTTTGTGCCAAGCTGTTGCTCGCCAACGCGTGGTCTAGGTTGCCTAGCTCACCAGAGTAGGTGTATGAGAAGGTATCTGCACCGTGAAGTACCGTGTTCAGGTTATGGTAACCGTAACCTTTTTCAATTTTGGTCTTCTCGACTTGAAGCTCACCACCACCAATGGTCGTGTAAGCTGCAGTGTAGATGTCACGGCCATATTTCTCTTTCGAGTAATCAGTCAGTGTAAGCAGAGGATCTTCCATGCCGTAGGCGTTTAGGTCACCCATCACTAGCACGTCACCTTCAATGCCTTTAAGAGCATCACCCACAACGTTAGCAGCAGAAACACGGAAGTTGTTACAGTTACCTTGCAGATCCGCTGGCTCAGAGTCTTCTACGCCTGCAATCCACTCTTCAATACATTCAGAACCTTTCGATTTGAAGTGGTTAACAACAACAGATAGATCTTTACCTGTCTCTTTCACCGTGAAGGTTTGTAGCAAGCTATGACGTTGGTATTTGTCGTAAGCTGGGTTGCCTTCCGCATCGTCACCACGTGTAATGGTGTTTTCTTCGATGTGTTGCTCTGGCGTCACAATCACTTTCGCAGCTTCTTTTGGCGTCACTTCGATTGCACGGTATAGGATCGCCACCATGATCGCATCACTACCAAAGTACTCATCTTGGTATTTGTCTTGATCCGCGATTTCAACGTAAGTGTAATGATCTTCTGTGTCTTCGATTTCAGCATTCAATGCATCCACCAAGTTCTTCACAGCACTGCTATCACCAAAGCCATTGTTCTCGACTTCCATCAGACCAATGATGTCAGCGTCCATCTTGTTCATCGCCGCAACGATTTTCGCTTGTTGGATCAGGAACTCGTCTAGGTTAGTCGCACCACGGTTTTGTCCAGTTGGGTTTTCATGGCCACTGTCAGCCACAGAGTTGAAATAGTTCAGTACGTTGAAGCTGGCGATACGCAAATCTGAATCCGCGATCGCTGGCGCATCTTTACGAGCCACGTCGAAGCCTTCACCTGAAGTGACGAAGTTGGTGTTATCGACTTCATTGGTCGCAATCAGGCGGTACTCGTTGTAGCTGTATGCCACCACGCCTTGTAGACCCTCTACTCGCGAACCAAGACGAATGTGCTGCTCAGAAGAGCCATCTTGGTCTGCATCTTTAGCAAAATCTGGGTAGTAAGGAATTTGGCCGTTTGGTGCTTTGCCATCAGATTCTAGGTATACGCGGTTCGCTGCGTTGTCTTTTGCTAGCTCAACGGCTGCATCGCTCTCTGCTGCGTGTAATTGAGTCGGCTTAAACAATGGCGCTTCATGAGACAACATCATGTTGTTACGGCGAGAGTCGTAGTCGTAAGAGAAGTTACGAGTTACAAACAAGTCACTTGCCGAGGTTAGTTCAACTTGCATACCTTCATGACGCTCTAGCGCCTCACGCAGTGTCTCACCTTCTTTGATAACAAGATCGGTAACTCGAGGAATATCCGATGTGCCTGTTTTCACATAGCTATTAGCATCAGAAGCTAACTGAGTATTGCTGTAGTACTCTTGAACTTTACCTTTAACACAAACAACGTCACCAGCTTTTAGCACGGTGTCTGCCGCATCAGTATGAATGAACAAGCCTTCTGAGGTCTTATCGTTGTTGTCACTTTCTAGTGCTTGTAGGTAGAAACCTTTGGTTAGGCCAGTGGTAACAGCAGTCACGACACCCGTTACGAAATGATCTTCGTCAGTGATGTATGGGTAACCATCAATGAATGGAGACGTATCGCCTTCACCTTGAATATCTTGGATGGTAGTGAAGTTAGGTTGCTGACCGTCGACTTCACAAGCGAATGGTGCTGGTGGCTCAGTCGCATTTAGCTCACCAAGACCGTCAATGTTGTCTTTCTCAAATGCTGTCCACTGAGATGCATCATAAGTAGCAGAAGGGGTTAGTGCATCACTGTTACGAACCAATGTGATATCTTTACCAAAATCTACGTCCCCCATCACACCGATGATGTCATGCACTTCGCCATCTTTAAGCAGTGCGATCGGGTCGTCACCGTTAAAGTTCGCAACGCTTTTATCTGTGATATCCGCGACAGCTTTGATGGCATCGCTCGCGTCACCATGAGCCAGTACATACACTTGGTTAGCTTGTAACGTCACTTGGCTAAGGTCGAGTGTGCTCCCCCAAGTACCGCCACCGTTTGATGATTTCGCTAGCTCGTAACCGGTTAGCGTTACCGCTGCATCGCCCGTGTTCGCGATTTCTACGGCTTTGTTGTATGAGCCACCTTCAACATATTGGGAAAGGATAATTTCTGCGTTAGCATTGGCACTAAGCGCGCTGGCAATCGTCAGTGCAAGTAAAGAGGGTTTGATTAACGTATCCATTGTCGTACCTGATATTTATTTAAATGCAAACTAAGCCCTGAGCAGAGCCCACCATTTGTGCCTACTATCAGGTTTATTTATGAAATAAATAAGAAACACCAGTAAAAGCCGTGAAATATATCACACGTGAATACGCAAAATTATGCCAGGGCTGCCCATTTAAACAGTTTTTGTAACAAATACAGTAACTAAGAATATAAATATCAATAATTAGACTTATTACTCGGTTTTATATCACTCAGCATGCTACGTGAATGGATGAGTATTTAATCTGAATTAATTCAATTCTAGCAATACAATTTAAATATTAAGCAATGCTAATTTAGAATGACGCACTTATTATTTCTTTCCTTTTTCAGTACGGTTAAAAATAACCTTTCTGTTATTTAAGATCTCTGATTTCTAGACATAAAAAAAGCTCCGCCAATGGTGGAGCTTTTCAATTCTGAATGTTCTTTAGCAACTATGGGCGAGCAACAAAACCTACTGCTTCGTACGCTTTCTTCAACGTTTCAGCCGCACGTGCCGATGCTTTCTCAGCGCCTTGCTTCATCACTTCGTTCATGTACGCGCGGTCAGCACGGATACGGTGGTATTCAGCTTGAATAGGCTCAAGCATAGTCACCAACGCTTCACCAACGTCTTTCTTGAATGGACCGTACATTTCAACGCCTTGGTATTTTGCTTCAATCTCTTCAAAGCTCATACCTGTTGCCGCAGAGTACAGACCCATTAGGTTAGAGATACCTGCTTTGCTTTCCCAATCGTGAGCGATACGTGGTGGCGTTTCTGTGTCAGTTTGCGCTTTGTTGATCTTCTTAATGATCGACTTAGGCTCTTCCAATAGCGTGATAACGTTCTTACGGTTGTCATCTGATTTAGACATCTTCTTCGTTGCGTCTTGAAGGCTCATTACACGCGCGTTTACCGTCGGAATGTAAGGCTCTGGCACTTGGAAGATTGGCTGCTCTGGTGAGTAGATGTTGTTAAAGCGGTTAGCAATATCACGCGCTAACTCTAGATGTTGCTTCTGGTCGCTACCTACTGGCACTTGGTGTGCGCCGTACAGCAGGATGTCTGCCGCCATCAGTACTGGGTAGTCAAACAGACCAACATTTACATCACCAAACTGGCTTGAGCTGTCGTTTGAGTAACGTGCAGATTTGTCTTTAAACTGAGTCATACGACCCAGTTCACCCATTTGGGTGTAACAGTTAAGAAGCCAACCAAGTTGAGCATGCTCTGGTACGTGTGACTGAACAAATAGCGTGCTCTTCTTCGGGTCAACACCAACTGCCAGACAGATCGCCAGTGCGTCTAGAGTCGCTTCATGCAGCGCTTTAGGGTCCTGACGAACCGTAATCGCGTGAAGGTCTACCACACAGTATTGGCAATCATAATCGTCTTGCATCTGCTGCCATTGACGTAGAGCACCCAAGTAGTTACCGATACTTAGTTCACCTGAAGGTTGAACACCACTCAATACAATGGGTTTGCTCATTAGAATGATTCCTTTGACTTCTTAATCTAATTAAATGAAAAAACCGTGCAGCGATAGGCGCACGGCTTACTCAGTGTACTCATTAACGAGTATTTTGGAAGCTCTTTTGCAGCCGTTATGCAGAAACCGCTACGACATCCAATAATTCTGCCAAACTGTCAGCGACGAAATCTGGGTTTGACGACGAAATTGGCTCGCCGTGGTTATAACCGTAAGTTAAGCCAAATGAGGTACAACCTGCATTCTTCGCCGCCAAGATATCGTTTTTCGAATCGCCGACCATCAGCATTTCACTTGGCTGAACTTGGTGTTTTTCCATCAACCAGTTCAGTGCGACTGGGTTTGGCTTTTTCTCTGGGAATGCATCACCGCCAAGAACATCAACAAAGTATTTTGCGATGTCGTGCTTTTCCAAAACGTCAGGCACAAACTTTGAAGGTTTGTTAGTCACCAACGCCATAACAAAGCCCGCTTTATGTAGTTCTGCTAGTGTCTCTTTTACCGTTGGGTAAAGGTGACTTAGCTTGTGACCGCTTTGCTCGTAGTAATCATCAAACAACACACGCGCTTTTGCACGAAGCTCTTCACTCAACTCTGGGTTGATGGTCAGGCTTTGGCTTAGTGAGCGTCCAATCAGCACGTCTGCGCCGTTACCAACATAGTCACGAACTTGTTCTTCTGAAACAGATGGAAAGCCAAGTGCTTGAACGGCTTGGTCTGCCGCAACCGCTAGATCCGGAACGCTATCAAGCAAAGTACCGTCTAGGTCAAAGGCAATGAATTTAATGTCTTGTTGAGTCATAACTTCCCTGAAGATTTTTATTTATAAATCGGTGAAAACGACAAAGGATGGCACCCCATCCTTTGTTTTTATCATTTTGTCTGACTTTAGAGTAACTGTTTGTTTATTAGTCTTATTTATTAAAATAATGGTTTATCAATTACTTTGCAGCAATACGCTGACGAACCGCTTCAAACAAACAAATACCTGACGCCACAGATACGTTCAAACTAGAAACGCTGCCAGCCATTGGGATCTTGATCAAGTCGTCACAGGTTTCGCGAGTTAGACGACGCATCCCGTCCCCTTCTGCACCCATTACGATAGCAAGAGGCCCCGTCAGTTTTGCTTGGTAGATGTCGTGCGTTGCTTCGCCCGCCGTACCAACAAACCAGATACCTTGCTCTTGCAGTGTACGCATAGTACGAGCCAAGTTAGTCACTCGGATCAATGGCACGACTTCAGCTGCACCACAAGCCACTTTGCTTACGGTTGCGTTCATCGGTGCAGAACGATCTTTCGGTACGATGATCGCCGCTACGCCAGCTGCGTCTGCATTACGTAGGCAAGCACCTAGGTTGTGTGGATCCGTCACGCCATCCAATACCAAAAGTAGCGGTGTTTCATGCTGCGCTAGGATGCCATCAATGTCATTTTCATTAAGCTGTTTCGCAGCTTTAACACGAGCAATGATGCCTTGGTGGTTAGCACCGTGCGCTTTGTCGTCTAGCGTTTTACGTGTCATTTGTTGAATCGAAACACCACAAACCTGAAGGTCATTCAGGATTGGCATTAGACGATCGTCTTGGCGGCCTTTTAGGACGTATGCTTCGATAAAACGCTCTGGTTCGCGTTCTAATACCGCTTTCACTGCGTGAATGCCATAAATAAATTCGTTACTCATTGTTTAACCTGTTGTTCTGGTCGTCTTGCCTTCACCAATCTACTCCTTTTCGGACTAGATTGGCGCTTCAGCCTACTCAGCGTCGCTCTTAGTACGCTTAGTCTTTCTCGGCTTACTATGTGGCTTTTTCTTGCGTGCTTTCTTCGGCTTTTTCGTACCTTCAGCATCACCGCGTTTCGCGCTACCTTTGCGAGCACTGCCTGCTTCCGCAGGTTCTGGGTGCTTGGTCGGTTCAATCATCGGCTTCGCGCGAGTACCGCCTTGGGTTGCCGCACGTTTTTTCTCTTTTGCTTTGCGTTTGGCATCCGCTGCGCGTTTCTTCGCAGTCTTACCTTTGCCGCGTAGCTTACGGCTTGTTTCGATTAATTCAAAGTCAATTTGCTTGCCATTTAAGTTAACCGCAAGCACTTTTACTTTCACCGCATCGCCTAGGCGATAGATGTTACCGAAGCTTTCACCGATAAGTCTTTGACCAATCGGATCAAATTGGTAGTAGTCGTTCGCTAACGTCGAAATGTGCACCAAACCATCGATGTGTAGTTCCGTCAGACGAACAAAGAAACCAAAGCTGGTCACGTTGGCAATAACACCATCCAACTCGTCGCCAACATGGTCTTGCATGTATTCACACTTCAACCAATCAGCCACTTCACGAGTTGCGTCGTCTGCACGGCGCTCTGTCATCGAACATTGCTCACCATAGAAGTCCATGTCGTCAAACGAGTAGTGGTAACCGCCGGTTGGCGTCCAACGATCCTGGTTACGGCCTTCTTCTTTAGCAATCAGGTACTTGATTGCGCGGTGCAACAGCAGGTCTGGGTAACGACGAATTGGCGACGTGAAGTGCGCGTAACGTTTCAGCGCTAGACCAAAGTGGCCTGCATTGTCTGCGTTGTAGACCGCTTGCTTCATTGAGCGCAGTAACATGGTTTGAATCAGTTCTTTGTCCTGACGCTCTGCAATTTGTTTTACCAAATCGGCATAGTCGGTTGGTGATGGCTCTAGACCACCTTTCAGATCCAGACCTAGCTCACTGAGGAAGTCACGGAAACCCTGCAGACGCAGTTCACCCGGAGATTCGTGAACACGGTACAACGCTGGCTCTTTTGCTTTCTCAACGTAAGACGCTGAAGCGATGTTCGCTAGGATCATACATTCTTCGATGATCTTGTGTGCGTCGTTACGAATGACAGGCTCGATGCTTTCAATCTTACGATCCGCGTTGAAGATAAACTTAGCTTCAACAGTTTCGAATTCGATCGCACCACGGTTATCACGCGCTTCTTTAAGTACTTTGTACATCGCGTGCAGCTCTTCAAGGTGAGGAACGACAGCGTGATAACGCATACGTAGTTCTTCATCCCCTTCTAGAATCGCGCCCACTTTGTTGTATGTCAGACGAGCGTGCGAATTCATCACAGCTTCGTAGTGTTTGTAGCCCGATAGTTTACCCGTCTCTGATATGGTCATTTCACACACCATACACAGACGATCAACTTGTGGGTTAAGTGAACATAAGCCGTTTGATAGTACTTCAGGTAGCATTGGCACTACTTGAGATGGGAAGTACACCGAGTTACCACGGTTGATGGCTTCTTTGTCCAGCGCAGAGTCTGTACGTACGTAGTAACTTACGTCAGCAATCGCGACCCATAGACGCCAACCGCCGCTCTTTTTCTTCTCACAGTAAACCGCATCATCAAAGTCACGAGCGTCTTCGCCATCAATGGTTACTAGCGGCAAGTCACGCAGATCGACACGACCTTCTTTTGCTTCTTCCGGAACTTCTTCGCCCAGATTTTCGATCTGTTTATCGACGGCTGCTGGCCAATCATGTGGAATTTGGTGGGTGCGGATTGCAATTTGCGTTTCCATACCCGGCGCCATGTTCTCGCCAAGAACTTCAACCACTTTACCCATCATGCCACGTGAGCGAGAGCCGCGGTCAGTGATCTCAATAACGACCACGTTGCCCATACGAGCACCGGCTTTGTGCTCATTTGGGATCAGAATATCTTGGCTGATACGAGAGTCATCAGGCACAACGTATGAGTAGCCGTATTCAAGGAAGAAACGACCCACGATCTGTGTGTTACGCTCTTCTAAAACACGCACAAGACGACCTTCACGACGACCACGCTTGCTGTTGTCAGTTGGTTGCACCAGCACGTAGTCACCGTGAATGATGTGCTTCATCTGGTGATGCGGCAGTACAATGTCATTATCCTTGCCGACACTGCCTTCTGGACGAACCCAACCATGGCCATCTTTGTGGCCAATTACGTAACCTTTCACCATCTCGAGTTTTTCTGGTAACGCGTAGCACTGACGGCGCGTAAACACGAGTTGGCCATCACGCTCCATTGCGCGCAGTCGACGACGCAAACCTTCGTACTGCTCTTCACCTTTAAGTTTCAGGGCTTCGAACAAATCATTGCGATTCATCGGTACGCCTGCTTCTTCTAGAAACTCAAGAATGAACTCTCGGCTTGGGATTGGATTTTCGTAATTTTTGGATTCACGATCTGCGAAAGGATCGTTTGGAATATTGTCTGACATAGGCACGCCTATCTAGCAAGGAAGGTATAGAGCTAGTATATCCGAGTCTCTCGATAAGCTACAGAAATTGCTTTAAAAAAGAGTGTCAGTGAGAAGATTTATAGAACGTTAAGAAGGCTAAGGACGGGTAAGTAAGATCAGCAGTTCAGAATTATCACTTAATAGCTCTTCAATCGTGCAGCCATCTAATTCAGCCAAAAACGCCATTTTCGCTTTCGCTAGCTTTTCTTTTAGACGACATGCCGGCGTGATATGGCAAAATTCCACAGAACAATTCACCAAATCTAATGGCTCTAAATCACGCACCACACCACCGACCGTGATTTCTTGCGGTGCTTTCATTAAACGAATGCCACCGTTTTTACCGCGCACTGTATGTACATAACCAAGCTGTCCAAGACGGTTGATCACTTTCACCATATGGTTGCGTGATACACCAAATAAATCAGTAACTTCGGTAATATTTGTCAGCTCATCTTTTGGTAATGATGCCAAGTAGATTAAGGTTCTGAGCGCGTAGTCGGTAAAGCTGGTTAACTGCATATTGCTATCCTCTCTAATAGCAAAATTGTAATTCTTTTCTTGATCAAAAGATACATTTGAGATACAACTTTAAACATGCATTACAAATACAACTTTAAATAGGAATCCATTATGCTCAGCAACCAAACCATTGATATCGTGAAAGCGACCGCCCCACTTCTTGCTGAAACAGGCCCGAAGTTAACCGCTCATTTTTACGATCGCATGTTCACCCATAACCCTGAGTTGAAAGACATTTTCAACATGAGTAACCAGCGTAATGGTGACCAACGTGAAGCTCTATTTAATGCAATCTGTGCTTACGCAGCTAACATCGATAACCTACCAGCACTACTTGGTGCAGTAGAGAAGATTGCCCACAAGCACACCAGTTTTATGATCACTAAAGATCAGTACCAAATCGTTGGCACACACCTACTGGCGACGATCGACGAGCTGTTCTCTCCGGGCCAGGAAGTGATTGATGCATGGGCAGAAGCTTATGGTGTGCTGGCTAACGTGTTTATTCAACGCGAAGAGCAAATCTACCAAGAGAACGCTGCGCTTCAAGGTGGATGGCGTGGTCTGCGTGAATTTGAGCTGGTGGGTAAACAGCTTGAGAGTGAAAACATCTGTAGCTTTGTTTTCAAACCAACCGATGGTGAAGTGGTTTCTGAGTACAAACCGGGTCAATACCTAGGCATCTACATCAACAGTGATAAGTTCGAAAACCAAGAGATTCGCCAATACAGCCTATCCTCTGCGGTTCAAGAGAACACTTACCGTATCTCGGTGAAACGTGAAGAAGGCGGTAAAGTATCGAACTTCCTTCACGATGAGTTGAACATCGGCGATAAGGTGCAACTTGCGGCACCTGCGGGTGACTTCTTTATGGATGTGGACGCGACCACACCGGTTGTTTTGGTGTCAGCGGGCGTTGGTCTAACTCCGACTCTATCGATGCTTGAGAGCCTTTCTGAGCACCAAGCGCCAGTAACCTGGGTGCATGCTGCAGAAAACGGTCAACAACACGCATTCAAACAGCACGTAAACCAGATCGTGAATGCTAAAGAGAACATGAATTCATTGGTTTGGTATAACCAACCAACAGCAGAAGACAAGGTTGGTGAAGACTTCCACTTCACTGGTTTCGTCAACCTAAATGAAATTGAAGCGGCCCTCAAGCAAGATAACGTACAAGTCTACTTCTGTGGTCCAGTTGGTTTTATGCAGCACGTCGCGAAACAATTGCTTGAGCTTGGCGTAGCGCAAGAGCAGTTCCACTACGAGTGCTTCGGTCCACACAAAGTCGTTTAATCGCCTGCGATTACGCTTCGGGAAAAACAACAAAGCCCACATGATGTGGGCTTTGTTGTATCTATTGGCAGAGCTTTATGAAGTTACTGGTATTTTAAGAGTACACCTACCAGAAGGTGTCGCGGCGTTTGGCCCGCGCAATAATGTTTTGTGGCATACGTTGCTCAAGACCGTTTCTCAGCATCGCAATACGTTTGTGCTTTCTTTGGTCGGCAGTCACCGAGTTATATAACCAACGGTAAGCATCTTCGTAGTCCAACGGACTACCGTAATCACGTAGCAATAGCTCAGCAAGATGAATACGCGCATTCAAGTTACCCATTGCAGCTGCCTCGCGCAGGTATGGGATCGCTCGTTCTTTATCTTGTTGGACTAATGTACCACGAGAGTAATAGCGACCTAGCTGCTCTAGTGCAGCAGGCAAACCTTGGTGTGCTGCGTTTTCCATGTAGTAAAGACCAAGTTCGACATCTTGATTAACACAAACGCCCCACGCCAACATATCGCCATAAAGGAATTCATAAGACGGCAAGTTAATGCGCGTAGCACGTGCCACGATATCTTCCACTAGCTGGCAGTTATCAGCGCGCACGCGTTCTAGATGCTTATTCTGCTCAATAAGCTTTATAAGCTCTGCTTCGGTGTAGATGGGGACAGGCGCCCCTACATCGGCAACATCTGCCCAAGCCGATGTCGCACTCAGCATCAATAACAGTGAAGCAGTCACTGTTCGTAACTTCATAAATGTACTCTTTAAGGTATCTAAGAAACCAAAGATCAGCCAAGGATCTCCTCTGCTTGATAACCTTATCGGCAAAGGTCAGTTAAGCTTTAGGCAATTTTTGCCTCCTACTTAAGCTTAACGGCAAATATTTGCCACGGCGAGTCGCATTTTTCGGCAGTGAACCCAACTCACAGATACAAAAAAACCGGCTATAAAAGCCGGTTTTTATAATCTCTAACGAGTATCGATTAAGCTTCGAATGGGTGAACCTTAATGATAGTTTCGTTACGGTCAGGACCTGTAGAGATGATGTCTACTGGCACGCCAGTTAGCTCTTCGATACGCTTGATGTAATCTAGAGCAGCTTGTGGTAGCTCTTCGATTGATTTCGCACCGAATGTGTTCTCAGACCAACCTGGCATTGTTTCGTAGATAGGCGTTGCTTTTTCGAATGCTTCAGCAGCCATCGGAGAAACTTCTAGCGTAGAGCCATCTTCCATCTTGTAACCAGTACAGATTTTTAGCTCTTCTAGACCATCTAGTACGTCTAGTTTAGTTAGACAGAAACCAGATACAGAGTTGATTTGGATTGCACGACGCATAGCAACAGCATCGAACCAACCAGTACGGCGTAAACGACCTGTTGTCGCACCGAACTCGTGACCAACTTCACCTAGGTGTTTACCTACTGGATCTTGCTTGTCTAGACCGTCGTATAGCTCAGTCGGGAATGGACCTGCACCAACGCGAGTACAGTAAGCTTTCGCGATACCAAGGATGTAACCGATGTGACGAGGACCGAAACCAGAACCTGCAGCAACACCACCAGCAGTCGTGTTAGAAGAAGTTACGTACGGGTAAGTACCGTGGTCGATATCAAGTAGAGTACCTTGTGCACCTTCGAACATGATCTTGTCGCCGCGCTTACGTGCTGCGTCTAGTTCGTCAGTTACGTCGATAACCATTGAAGTTAGTAGTTCAGCGTAGCCTTTCGCTTGCTCAAGTACTTCTTCGTAGCTTACTGGCTCAGCTTTGTAGAAGTTAACTAGTTGGAAGTTATGGAATTCCATTACTTCTTTTAGTTTCTCTGCAAAAGTAGCCATATCGAATAGGTCGCCAACGCGTAGACCGCGACGAGCAACTTTATCTTCGTATGCTGGACCGATACCACGACCCGTTGTACCGATAGCTTTTTTACCGCGAGCGATTTCGCGAGCTTGGTCCATTGCAACGTGGTAAGGAAGAATTAGAGGACATGCTTCAGAAATGAAAAGACGTTCGCGTACTGGAATGCCGCGCTCTTCAAGAGGTTTCATTTCTTTAATTAGAGCTTCAGGCGATAGTACAACACCGTTACCGATAACGCATTTTACGTTATCGCGAAGGATACCTGATGGAATTAAGTGAAGAACGGTTTTTTCACCGTCAATTACAAGTGTGTGACCTGCGTTGTGACCGCCTTGGTAGCGTACCACGTATTTTGCATCTTCAGTTAAAAGGTCTACGATTTTACCTTTACCTTCGTCACCCCATTGGGTGCCTAGAACGACTACGTTATTTCCCATCTTTCCAAGTCTGATTGCTAGTTAAAAATGGATTCTAGCACCGAATCGCTCTTCTTGCAGTCATTTTTGTTCACAGAGTTGATACTAGAATGCAAACATCACCGATGTTGTTCATTTCGAAATCACTACATCACTGATAATATTTACCTTTCTTAAATCCACAAGGAATCGCAATGTCTGAGTCAATTTGGCTAGCGATAGGGCTAGTATTGATTGTTGAAGGGATTGGCCCTCTGGTCGCCCCAAATGGCTGGCGCAACATGGTTGCCCAACTGAGCGAGCAACCCGATAACCATCTGCGTCGCATCGGCGGTTGTTTGGTCGTAGCTGGCGCTGTCATCGCTATCATGATGAGTTAATCACTCTACAGCTCCAACTCTGACCTCTCTGGCCGATAGCAATAGGCGCAGCAAGAAATAGATACAAAAAAGGCTCCATAACGGAGCCTTTTCAATTTGCTTGAACGCGGAGCTATTTCGCTTCTGCGCCTTTCGCATTGTTCATGTATTGGAAGAATTCACTCTTCGGATCCAGAACAAGGATGTCACTCTTAGAGCTGAACGATTTCTCGTAAGCTTTTAGAGAACGTAGGAAGCTGAAGAACTCAGGATCTTTGTTGTACGCATCTGCGTAGATCTTCGCTGCTTCTGCATCCGCTTCACCTCGTGTTACACGAGCTGTTTTGTCTGCTTCTGCAAGAATTGTTGCCACTTCAAGCTCAGCTTGTGCACGGATAACTTCTGCTTTCTCACGACCTTGAGAACGGTGCTTACGCGCTACCGACTCACGCTCTGCGCGCATACGACGGTAGATAGATTCACTGATCTCATCTGGTAGGTTGATCTTCTTCATACGGAAGTCGACGATACGAACACCCAAGTCTTTCATTGCGCTGTCACGCGTGTCTTTCAACACTTCAGACATGATTAGGTCACGTTCGCCATCGATTTCTAATGCTTCACGAGCCGCCTCAGTGCTCACTTCATCACTGCTTGCGTCTTCTGGAAGTACGTCGTTATTACGTGGACCAGATACGATTTGCTTGATTTCACGAGAACCGATTTCTGCACGTAGAACGTCTGTTACTTTACGCTCAAGAAGCGCTTCAGCAGTCAGCGTGTTACCACCGCCAGTTGCTAGGTAGTAACGACCGAAATCCTCAATACGCCACTTCACGTAGGTATCGATGATTACGTCTTTTTTCTCAGACGTTACAAAACGGTCAGCACGACCATCCATTGTTTGGATACGCGCATCTAGTGTTTTCACGCGGTCAAACAAAGGCATTTTGAAATGCAGACCCGGCTCGTAAATACGAGTAATGTCGTTGTTGTCTTTCAAGACACGACCAAATCGAACCACAATACCGCGGTCGCCTTCAGGAATCACAAACAGTGACATCAGCATCAATGCCAGTGCGATGACCAGTACAGGGATCATTAACTTACGCATTCTTAGTATCTCCCTTGACGTGTACCAGTTGAACGAGACTGCGTGTTCGAAGTGTCTTCTTGCGAACGCTCAGATTCCAATTGGATGTGATCGTACGTTGAAGTCGATTTCGATTTACGTTTAGTGTCTGTTTGACCATCTTGACCAGCCAGTTTATCGATTGGAAGGTAAAGAAGGTTGCCGCTAGATTCAGAGTCAATCAACACTTTCGATGTGCTTGAGTAAACCTCTTCCATCGCATCTAGGTACAGACGGTCACGAGTTACACCGGGTGCCGCTTGGTATTCAGGCAGCAGTTTTTCAAACTGAGCTACTTGACCAAGAGCTTCGTTAGTTACACGCTCGTTGTAACCTTGCGCTTCTTTCTTCAAACGCTCTGCACGACCTGTTGCTTTCGGCAAGATTTCGTTCTTGTAAGCTTCTGCTTCACGGATGAAACGCTCTTCATCCTCACGCGCAGCGATTGCATCATCAAACGCATCTTTAACTTGCTCTGGCGGACGCGCAGACTGGAAGTTCACATCAACAATCACGATACCCATATCATAGCTATCGATGATTTGATTTAGCGTTTCTTGTGTCGTTTGACGGATTTGCTGACGACCACTTGTTAGGATGCTATCCATCAGTGAGTCACCAATTACCGCACGTAGCGCCGAATCTGTTGCTTGACGCAAGCTGTCGTCTGCATTGGTTACGCGGTATAGATATTTGTATGGGTCAGCAACACGGTATTGAACGTCCATTGCTACTGTTACTACGTTTTCATCTTTTGTCAGCATTAGACCAGATGCACGTAGCGAACGAATCGCTTGCACGTTAACCGCTTCGTATTCGTCGATAAAACGAGGACGCCAGTTCAGACCTGGGTCTACGATACGGTCGTATTTACCTAAACGCAGCACAACACCACGTTCTGCTTCACCGATGGTGTAAAAACCAGCGAAGAACCACACCGCAATCGCAATAACCGCAATTACGCCGAAGCCAATTGCACCACCGCCACCGCCGATAGAAGAACCACCGCCGCCTTTTTTACCAAACTTGCCACCCAGCTTTTGACTCAGTTTGCTGAACACTTCATCTAAATCTGGCGGACCTTGATCTCGGCCACCAGGACGCTGGCCACCACGATTATTATTACCCCAAGGGTCATTATCGCGGCCATTGTTGCCGTTGTTATTTCCAGGCTCATTCCACGCCATTAGAAAGCTCCATCATTTGATATGACGTTATACTGTAGCAGTCCTTTAAGTGACTATAAAGTCGACTAAAACTGCCCCTTCTCTTTTTTCAAGTCTAGACCAATCTACCTGTTGCATTCGAATATCGATCAACAAGTTACCTTCCTGGTCATATTCCTCACGTTGAATACACTTCATTTGGAAGAATGTACTACGGAATCGTCCTTGATACTGTGGAGGAATTCGCAACTGATGCTCAACCATTTGCGACGCTAAACGCTCGGTCAGCGCGTCAAACAGAAGATCAATGCCTAATCCATCCATTGCAGAAACCCAGACCGCGCGAGGCACGCCTTCCTCATCTCGTTCTATACGTGGTTTCTGCTCTTCTAGATTGTCAATCTTGTTCATTACTACGAGCGTCGGCACTTCATGTGCATCGATCTCTTCTAAGACTTCATGAACAGCTTGAATATTCTCACGAAAACGCTCGTCACTGGCATCAACAACATGTAACAAAATGTCAGCTTCTTGCGTTTCCTGCAAGGTTGCTTTGAAGGCAGCAACCAAATCGTGAGGCAGGTGTCGGATAAAACCAACAGTATCTGCAAGTATTGCAGGTCCTACATCTGCTAACTCTATCTTACGTAAAGTTGGGTCAAGAGTAGCAAACAGTTGATCTGCCGCGTAAACGCCAGCTTCTGTAATACGGTTGAAGAGTGTCGACTTACCCGCGTTGGTGTAGCCCACGAGAGAAATGGTTGGTATTTCAGCTCGGTTTCGGGCACGGCGTCCTTGTTCACGCTGCTTGGCCACTTTTTCAAGTCGACGCAAGATAGCTTTGATTCTGTCACGCAATAAACGACGGTCAGTTTCTAACTGGGTTTCACCTGGACCACGTAGACCGATACCGCCTTTCTGCCTTTCAAGGTGCGTCCAACCGCGAATCAAACGAGTAGAAATATGACGAAGTTGGGCTAGCTCTACTTGCAGCTTACCTTCGTGTGTTCGTGCTCGTTGAGCAAAGATATCGAGGATGAGACCGGTGCGGTCGAGGACTCGACATTTGCACAGCGCTTCGAGGTTACGTTCTTGGGCAGGAGAGAGGGAGTGATTAAAAATCACAATTTCAGCACCAGTTAATTGTACCGCAGTAGCAATTTCTTGTGCCTTACCCTCTCCGACATAGTATTTCGGGTGTGGGGATTGACGACTGCCAGTCACAACTTGCAGCGCCTCTACCCCAGCGGAAGAAACCAGCATTTCAAATTCAGCCAGATCTTCCCATTCACCTTCTTGCGTGAAGTTGATATGAACAAGTACGGCTCGCTCACCGGATTCATAACGGTCAAACAAGCAATCAACTCCTTATTTTTGCAATACTAAATGAAGAATTAATCTTCAGATTTCTCTTGTGGACGATCACCTTGAGGACGATCACCACTGTGGTGGCTCACTGGACGAGCCGGAACAACGGTAGAGATTGCGTGCTTGTACACCATTTGGTTAACAGTGTTCTTCAATAGGATCACGAATTGATCGAAAGATTCGATCTGACCTTGCAGTTTGATACCGTTCACAAGGTAGATAGATACCGGGATACGCTCACGACGTAGCGCATTTAGGAATGGGTCTTGTAGAGATTGCCCCTTAGCCATTTTATTTTCCTTATTTAATTTGTAGTTGTAATTATTTAGCTAGTGGTGCAATGCAAAAGGTACTGCTTTTTGCATCTGAGCTAAACGAATCAAAAATGCACCCTAAGTAATTAGCAGCATAGTATAAAAACCGCCAATAACAGATCCTTTGAGAGTGCGTTCACGCAAAAACGATCACATTATACACAGCTATCTCAATCAGATGCTATTGCTTCTGACATGGTTTCAAGTGCCTGTTCAATGTTATCGCTATCCAACCAAGTTAAATCATTCCAGCTGCGTAACCAGGTGATTTGACGCTTGGCCAATTGACGAGTTGCACAAATGCCACGAAAAACGGCTTCGTCGCGTGTGCAGTCCCCATCTAAGTACTCCCACATCTGTCTGTAGCCAACGCAACGGATAGAAGGAAGATCAGGGTGAAGATCCTTGCGCGCATACAACGCTTTCATTTCCTCTTCAAAACCCGCTTCCATCATCTTATCGAAACGTAGTTCAATTCGACGGTGAAGTTCTGCCCTGTCCTTGGGAGCTATTGCAAACTGTTTGACTCGGTAAGGCAAGCTGTCGCCTTTAGTTTGAGTCAACTCAGTAAGAGTTTTACCTGAAATACGGAAGACTTCCAACGCTCTCGATAAACGTTGAGGATCGTTTGGATGAATTCTCGCAGCTGATACAGGATCAATCTCTTTCAGCTCATCGTGCAACACCGACCAACCTTTAGTCAATGCCTCTTGCTCAATTTGCTGACGAATTTCAGGATTTGCAGCAGGAAGAGGTGATAAGCCTTCAAGTAACGCTTTGTAATACAGCATTGTACCGCCAACTAAGAGCGGAATTTTTCCTTCTGCAACAATGTCATCCATTGCCTGTAGTGCATCACGACGGAAGTCCGCCGCAGAGTATGATTCACTTGGATCAAGAATATCGATAAGACGATGTGGCGCTAGGCTCAGTTCGCGTTCATCAGGTTTCGCCGTTCCAATGTTCATGTCTTTGTAGATCAACGCCGAATCCACGCTGATGATCTCAACCGGAAACTTTTGACGAAGGCGAATCGCTAGTTCTGTTTTACCTGATGCGGTTGGCCCCATTAGGAATAGCGCCAAAGGTAGTTTGTCTGTCATGGTCTTAATTTGGCAATCGTGGCAGAGAAATCAACAGCAGACACAAATTTTGTGTCTTCTAATGGCAATTGACCATGTCTTAACTGTTCAAGTTCCGCAATAATTTGAATGGCTTCGGAAAGAGTATAGTGGCTCTTAACAGTGGTGACCTGCAAAGCAAGCCAATCTATCAGCTCTGATAACAGCTGAGCCGTTGCTCCCTCTCCCCTCACGCGAGTTTGCGCGTAAGATAACAGATCTGGTATCAAATTTTGTAAGTTTTGTTGACGCAGTGGTGATGGCACGCCCATAACCATCAGAGCTTTATCATTTCTCGCTTTAAGCTGGATGCCCAACTGAGCAAAGTCTTGCTGATAATCCTGCGCGAGCTGAACCATCTCCGGCTCTAGCTTCACCGATAATGGCACCAGTAACGGTTGAGCTTTTAACGCTCCATCGCTCGGTGTGAGCTGACCTTTGGTTCGATAGAACTCTGCTCTTGGCAGTGCAACCAAAGCTACACCACTATCGCTGCTCATCAAGACAAACTGCTCGTCCACCACAGCCAGCGCTTTACTTAATGCCGTAACTGGCGGTAAAGCAGCTTCTGCCGATGTGCTAACTGACGCTTTTGGCGCTTCTTTTTGAGGCTCAAAATCTGGCGTTTGAAGCAATTCATGATAAGCGCGCACTTCTTGTTTACTTGGCGCAGCCTCAGCATGACGTTGTTCTCTGTTAGAACTTGGTTTAGGCGCAGGTTTTGATTCAACCCAATCTGTTCGTCTGAAAGAATCTGCCGGACGTGCTTCTCGCACAGAAGCATCACTTGACGCCCTATCGCGAGGTTTCGATTCATAGTCTGAACGCCCCGGATAAGCTGGAGTGTTATCAATCGCTTGATAGACTTGCTCTGGCACAGGAGAGGTCACAGGCTCTGGTGCGCTGACTGGTTCTTGATTTGCCGTGCTCGCCTCAAAAGATTCAACAGGATCGGCATGGTGGAACGCGGATTCGTTGACGTGGGGTTTATCAATCACTGAGCTTTGTGCAAGCGCATCTGCCAAAGCTTGATAGATAAAGTCATGCACTAAGCGGGCTTGATGGAAACGCACTTCATGCTTGGCTGGATGCACGTTAACATCCACTTGGTGCGGGTCGAGCTCAATAAACAATACATACGCGGCGAACTGATCCGGCTTTAAGCTGGTTTCGTAACTTTGGCGAATCGCGTGGTTAATCAACTTGTCACGCATCATGCGACCATTCACGTAGCAGTATTGTAAGTCACTCTGCTGTCTCGCCCCTTCTGGCGTGGTAATCCAGCCATGCAGCTTGAGACCTTGATGCTCCAATTCGATACGTAGCATATTACGCACAAAGGCATTACCACATACTGCAGCAATACGCTTTTCGGTCTGAAGCTGATTCTTTGCCGCACGGTATTGGCGAATCATTTTGCCGTTATGACGCACGTTGATAGTGACATCAAAGCGGCTCAATGCAATACGCTTCAATAATTCATCGATATGAGCAAATTCAGTTTTCTCGGTACGGAGGAATTTACGGCGAGCGGGGGTGTTAAAAAACAAATCGAGCACTTCAACCGACGTACCAATTGGGTGTGCCGTCGGCTGGAGTTTAACCTTCATCTCACGCCCTTCCGAGTAGGCACTCCACGCTTGTTCTTGCGCTGCCGGGCGAGAAGTCATGGTTAAGCGCGATACCGAACTGATACTCGCTAGCGCCTCACCACGGAAACCCAAACTCATGATGGCTTCAAGATCGTCCAATGTGTGGATCTTAGAAGTAGCATGACGACTCAACGCCAGACCTAACTCATCTTTCACAATCCCTTTGCCGTTATCGCGCACGCGAATCAGCTTGGCGCCACCTTTCTCGATATCAATATCAATACGAGTCGCGCCAGAGTCGAGACTGTTTTCTACCAGTTCTTTCACGACAGAGGCGGGTCTTTCAACCACTTCCCCTGCCGCGATTTGGTTTGCCAGTCGAGCTGGCAAAATCTTGATGGTCATGATGAGTTATCAGCTCACTTATTTGTTTGGAATGATCAGCACCTGCCCAACCGCTAGTTCATCAGAACGTAAGTTGTTCGCCTTACGAATACTTGACACGCTAACGCCATACTTCGATGCAATCTTACCTAGGTATTCACCGCGAGCAACCTTGTGCTTGCGGATCGGTTTGTCTTTCACTGCGACAGTGATCTTCAACTTCTGGCCAACCCAAAGCGTATCTGATTTCAGGTTGTTCTCACGGCGAATATCCGCAATTTTCACTTTGTAGTGACTGGCTATCTTGCCAAGAAACTCTCCGGATTTAACCGTGTGTGTGATCGTCTCAGTTTCAACGGTATTTGGCTTGTTCGGAATAGAAACCGACGCCGCACCAGAACCAGGAATTTTCAGTTTTTGACCAACCGCCAAACCACTCGATTTAAGCTTGTTCGCGCTCATGATGGCTTTGGTCGACGTACCGTATTTCTGAGCAATCACAGACAGCGATTCACCACGTTTCACAGTATGAATCGATGGCTTAGCAGAAGACGAGAACACTGTGCCTTCTGGCGGGTTATCTTTCAGATATTGTACAACCGCTTTAGTGATAGCACGTGCTAGCTTGTCTTGGTGCGCACGTTGGAACAATAACTTCTCTTCCGTTGGGTTCGAGATAAAACCTGTTTCAACCAGAACTGAAGGGATTTGCGGGGAACGCAGAACCGCCAAGCTGGTATTGATCGGCTTCGAGTTATGCAAACGAGCAACTTTACCCATCTCGCCAAGAATGTTGGTAGCTAGCTTATAGCCTTCTTTCTGCGAATGGCTAAACTGAAGATCCAACAATGTTTGGTTCACGTTACGATCATTGGTGTTGCTAACAAACGCCGTACCCGATCCGCCGAGCAACTCAGATTGTCTCTCGTGGTTTTCAACCCAACGTGAAATTTCTGTGTTTGCACGACGAGTATTCAATACAAATACCGAACCACCACGAGGTTTTGGAGACGTGAACGCATCAGCGTGAATCGAAATTAGCAGGTGCGCATTGTTCTCACGCGCAATCGCCACACGACGGTTGAGGTTAACAAAGTAGTCACCGTTACGAGTCATACGAGTTTTGATACCTGGAACCGCATCTAACTGAGCCGAGATCTTACGAGAAATGCTCAGCACCGCATCCTTTTCATATTTACGACGCGATGGACCGATTGAACCAGGGTCTTCACCACCATGACCAGGGTCGATGACAATAAGAATCTCTTGTGCGCGCTTCACCGAGCTCATGTCTTTACTTGGTATTGCTGGAGTACTTGGTTTCGGTGTACTGGTTGCTGCTGTCGATGTCTTCGCGCCATGTGGCAAGTCAATAACCAAACGGTGGCCATATTGCCCAGCCGGCGTTGGCTTTAGCGTGAAGAGTTCAGCTTTAACGTTCTTTTTGAGCTCAAATACCAGACGGTATGTACCTTTGCTCGGAGGAGAACTCTTGCGAACCCGCTTTAGAACCGGACTGTCAGTTACGGTCACTGGTAATTTGGCTTGCATCGTGGTGTTTTTAATATCCACGACTAAGCGGTCTGGTCCAGACAGAGAAAAATAGGAATAATCTGCTTCCGAGCTCAAATCGATGACGACACGAGTCTCATCTGGTGAAGGCCAAACTCGGAAACTTTTTACGACGTTAGCAAATGCTAAATTGGGGATGATAAGGAGAAAAGTGGCGACAAACGCCGCCACTACTCTAAATTTAGGAAGACTCAACATAGCTCCAATCGACTGAGTAACTGCACACCATATTCATTGTTCGCCGTTAGTTCGGCTACACGCTGCTCGCCTTGGTAACGAATGTCCACATCAAGATCTGGTTGTGGCAGCATTCCTTGCCCTTTCTCTGGCCATTCCACCAAACAAATCGCATCATCCGTGAAGTAGTCTCGAATCCCCATGAATTCCAACTCTTCCGGATCCGCCAATCGGTAAAGATCAAAATGGTAAACTTGCCACTTATCTAGCTGATAAGGTTCAACCAAAGTATAGGTCGGGCTTTTTACATTACCTTGATGGCCAAGAGCACGGACAAAACCACGACTGAAGGTTGTTTTACCCGCACCCAGATCACCGTGCAGATAAATGGTGGTTTGTTGAGAACAAAGCTGAGCCAATGCGGTACCTAGAGCTACCGTTTCATGCTCATCTTTAAGATTAAATTGTTTCGTGCTCATTGATGTTTCTCTAACTAATGATCGTTGACTATATAAAAATCAAAAGAACAGGAATAGTAAACTGTGTTGGTTTTGAGAGACAAGCTCTCAAATGTCATATATGCGAAAAAATGACCAAAAAAGACAAATCCTAATTACCTGATTCTATTGAATGCATAAGGAAAATTGCTCATGCCCACGTCAACTTTTGCTGACTTTGTTTCAAAATACTTATCTAGACTTTCTGGTGGCGCCCATTCATAAGATCCGGTAAGATCCGCCCCCCTTTATCTCGGTGATAAAACATGAACTTCGAACAACTCGCTCAACAAATCAAAATTTGGGGTAAAGAGCTCGGCTTTCAGAAAGTCGGTATCTGCGATGTTGATCTTAGTGAACATGAAGCGGCTCTGCAAAAATGGCTTGATGCTGGCTATCATGGCTCTATGGACTGGATGGCTCGTCACGGCATGATGCGCGCCAGGCCAAATGAACTTCTACCGGGAACAGTACGCGTCATCAGCGTGCGCATGGATTACCTACCACCAGAAGCCAAGTTTGCTTCCAATTTGGCAAATAAGAACCACGCATACATCAGTCGCTATGCGCTTGGCCGTGATTATCACAAGTTGGTCAGAAAGCAGCTTAATAAACTTGGCAAACTTATTGAGCAAGAAGTCGGCCAATATGGCTATCGCCCCTTTGTCGACTCAGCCCCGATCCTTGAACGCCCACTGGCTCAAAAAGCCGGGTTAGGCTGGACGGGCAAGCACTCTCTGATCTTGGATAAGGACTGTGGCTCTTGGTTTTTCCTTGGCGAGTTACTTATCGACTTACCATTACCAGCAGACGAACCAAGTGTTGACCAATGTGACAAGTGTAAAGCGTGCATCACATCATGCCCGACACAAGCAATCGTCGATGAAAAAGTCGTGGATGCTAGACGATGTATCTCATATCTCACTATCGAATTTGATGGTGTTATTCCTGAAGAGTTCCGCAAGCCGATGGGAAATCGCATCTACGGATGCGACGATTGTCAGTTAGTTTGTCCATGGAACCGATACGCAGAAGTCACAGTTCAAGAAGACTTTCACCGCCGTGATAGTTTTGAAGACCCAGATCTCATTACTATGTTCAATTGGGATGAGGCAACCTTCCTAAAACAAATGGAAGGGTCTGCTATCCGCCGAATTGGCCACTTACAATGGTTGCGTAATATTTCTGTCGCACTTGGTAATGCAGAATACAGCCAAAAGGCCATTGACGCCTTAGAGAGTCGTCGTGGTGAAAGTGAATTACTAGATGAACATATCAATTGGGCTCTAGAACAGCAATTCAGCCAATTTCCTACCAATGAATCGGACTCTATCGAGACGAAGAAGAAACGCTTAATCAGAATTGTCGAAAAAGGCCTTCCAAGAGACGCCTAACGCGTAGCTCATATGCAAGAGATTGAAAACACTTT
This sequence comes from Vibrio sp. M260121, assembly GCF_036533715.1. Classification (NCBI taxonomy): domain Bacteria; kingdom Pseudomonadati; phylum Pseudomonadota; class Gammaproteobacteria; order Vibrionales; family Vibrionaceae; genus Vibrio; species Vibrio sp. M260121. The sequence continues at coordinate 48,378 of NZ_JATABF010000043.1, forward strand.
TTACATGTTCAATTCATGACCTTGTTCTCAATTCTGGAATGTGGAAAAAAAGTCAAGACTCGAAAGATTTCAGGGAAGAGAAAAAAGTTAAACACAACCTGAAGAAATGATTAGGATCAAAAAAATACAAATTAATGATCCTGATTTAACGCACCCGATCCGCAATAAAAGCAACTTTCCCGATAAATAACATACACTTACGCAGTAAAGAGAAAATTTTATTGTTGTCGAATAAAGAAAAGATCTTTCTTTGCAGCCCTTTAAACCCAAGCTGAAAACACTTTATCAACCAACTTATCCACAGAATGATGTATGTGGATAACTCTGTTAATTAAAGAGCAGAAAGCACCCCGAACACCAGATAATTCGTTGCTCAGACAAGTCATCTCATGTTTAAAACACAAACGAAATCGTCCGGTATCGACTGATGCGGATTAAAATATGATTTTCAGGGGGTTCATGCTTCGCAGCATTATGAAAAGAGCGATGTGAATTGGTTGCGGGAGCCGGATTTGAACCGACGACCTTCGGGTTATGAGCCCGACGAGCTACCAAGCTGCTCCATCCCGCGTCCATGTATCACTGCTATAAGCAGTAATAAGAATTGGAACGACACACAAAGTTCCCTATCCATAACAGAAAGGCGTAACCTCAACCTTGGTAAGTTTGCTCTGTAAACGAGCGAGTGTCGCAATTCACTGTTAAGCACAATGAAAGCTATAAAATTGGAGCGACACACGAGGTTCGAACTCGTGACCTCAACCTTGGCAAGGTTGCGCTCTACCAACTGAGCTAGTGTCGCATGTCACTGTTAAGCACAATGAGGGCTATCGCTTTCTACATTGAGAAAATTGGAGCGACACACGAGGTTCGAACTCGTGACCTCAACCTTGGCAAGGTTGCGCTCTACCAACTGAGCTAGTGTCGCATATTCTCGAAAGAGAATTGGTTGCGG